>NZ_JBELDZ010000042.1:0-23389 GCF_042094015.1 Aurantibacter sp.
TGATAATTGTTGGAAAAGACGCTTATTATTTGTTTAAAATTGAACCCAACAAGAAGTATACAGTTCGTGGAACACGTAAGCTTTATATACCTTACGATGTAGATTTCTCTACAGATAGTAAAGGTAAAATTAGTCATGATATTTACTTAATATTAGAATCTTATGCAGATGCAGAAGAACGTATAAAAGAGAATGAGCGTGGCGAAGTTCAAGTACAATTAGAGAAAATTTATTTTGACTTTGATAAATGGGAAATTCGTCCTGATGCTGCTAACATATTAACTACACTAGTTGGATTACTTAAAAAGTATCCATATATGGAAATTGAAATTGCATCGCATACAGATGCTCGTGGACCAAACCAGTATAATTTAGAGTTATCTAAAAAACGTGCCGCCTCTACTCTAGAATATTTAGTAAGTCAAGGTATAGAGCGTAATCGTTTAAAAAGTATTGGTTATGGAGAAGAACAACCATTAAACGACTGTGTTAGAGAAGGTATTTGCACAGATAAAGAATACGATTTAAATAGAAGAAGTGAATTTACTTTATTAAAGTAATTTAAACTTACTTAAAAAAAAAAGCGATTTCATTTTAGATTGAAATCGCTTTTTTTTGTCAAAGAAATACAGTATTTTTTATTTTAAATCTTAGATTTTACAGAACGTTTTTCTTTTCTAGTAGTAATAAAATAAACACCAGTTAATAAAATAACTGCTGCTATTAAAGATTGTTTAGAAATAGATTCATCTAAAACCAACCAACCTAAGATTAAAGCAATAACAGGATTTACATAAGCACTAGAAGCAACTTTATCTGTAGAAACATTTTTTAATAAATAATTAAAAGCCGTAAAAGCAACAATTCCACCAAATATAATTAAAAACAAGACAGACCATTGCGCTGAATTAGACCATTTTAAAGGTGATTGCCAAGTTTCATTAAATAATAAACTACCAATAAATAAAATAACACTAGCGGTTAACATTTGATAACCTGTAGCTACAAAAAAGTTTTTAGGTAAATCTGCTTTAGACACAAATATGCTTCCGTAACTCCAGCTAAACACACAGGTGAATATCATAAATATACCTAAAACACTATCTTTATTGGTTGTAATTCCATTTTGGGACACTAATAAATACATTCCAATTAAACCTAAAGTAATTCCTATTATAGATTTTAGTTGTACTTTTTTATGATCAATTAGTCTCATTAAAATCAAAACAGCTAATGGTTGTGTAGAAGCTAATAAAGCGGCAAAACCACTATCTAAATAATTTAAAGCCCAAACAAATATTCCATTTCCATAGACTAAGAATAAGAATCCTGCTATTATAGAGTTTCGCAATTGTTTTTTTGTAATACTTAATGGTAGTTTTAAAAATCTTGCAATAATTATAATTAATAGACCTGCCACACTAAAACGTACAGCTCCTAAATACAATGCAGGAATTTCGGTAACAGCAATTTTATTAAATAAATAAGTTGAACCCCAAATAACATAAATGGCTATAAAGGCTAGAATTATTAAAATACGAGATGATTTTTTTTCCATAAATTTCAAAGTAATATTTATAATTAACAAAATAGATATAAAAAAGAGTTATCTAATTTATAATAGCTTTTAATTTAGCTTATGAAATTTCAAAATTATTATTCAAAAAATAGTGTTTCACTATGTTAAAATGAGTTGTAAATCATAAAACTCTCATAAATAGATTATTTTTTTATAGTTTAACTTTAATTTTAAAAACAAATTGATTAACTTTAAGTATTACTAACTTAAAAACAAGACTAAATGGATATAAACTTTGAATATAACGACGTTAAAGCAAGCGATGAATTAGAAAGTGTTGTAATAGAAAAACTAAATAAGTTAGCTGACAAATATGAATTTTTAATAAAAGCAGATGTGTTTTTTAAAATTGAGAACACTCCAACTAATGAGACTGGGAAAGTTACAGAAATTAAATTAAGTATGCCTGGACCCTATTTGTTTGCTGAATCTAGTAAAGAAAATTTTCAGATTAGTTTTGCAGATGCCTTAGAAAAGGTAAGACGACAAGCAGAAAAAAAGAAAGATAAAATGCAAGCGCATTATTAATCTCAACAAAAAGGAGTTTCGTTAACGAAACTCCTTTTTTGTTTTATATTATATAAACAATAAGTTTTATATATTTTTTAAAACTAAATTGTTTTTTGCTTTATTCTTATGTTTAAAGCTGTTTCAATCTCTATAATACGTTTTCTTTCGCTTTCTAACACTAAAGCTATAGATTCACCACGCTTTCCTCCTCTTGCAGTTCTACCGCTTCTATGCGTATAATATTCTAAATGTTCTGGTAATTGATAGTGAATAATAAAACCAAGATTATTTACATCTATTCCTCTTGCTGAAACATCTGTAGAAATCAACATTTGTAAACTTGTGTTTTTAAAAGCTCGCATTACTTTATCTCGATCACGTTGTTGCATATCGCCTTCTAAAGCTGCTACATTAAAACCAAGGTTCTGCAATTGTTTAGTTAAAGCTTGTGTACCAGCTTTAGTTCTACAAAATATAATACCTCTTTCCTCTTCTCTTTCTTCAAGTACAGCTATTAAAGTGTCAACTTTTACTGGTAAGTTAGTTTCTATGAAAAAATGTGAGATATTTTCATTAACTAAACTCTCTCGATTGACTTGTAACCTTGTAGCATCTGGTTTAATATATTTAGAAACTATGTCTTTTAGACTATCTGGCATAGTTGCAGAGAATAACCAGGTTTGTTTTGTTTTTGGTGTTGTTCTTAAAATAGTAGTTAAATCGGTTTTAAACCCCATACTTAACATTTCATAAGCTTCATCAAAAACAACCGTTTTAATATTATTTAAGTTAATAGCATTACGTTCAATTAAATCTATTAATCGTCCTGGAGTTGCAACAATAACATGTGTTTTTCTTGCTAGGTTTTTTAATTGAATATCTATTTTTTCACCACCATAAACACCTTCAACAAAAATCTTATTAACGTTGTACTTAGTAAACTTAAAAAGCTGCTTTTTAATTTGTTGTACTAATTCTCTAGTAGGTGCTAAAATTAATGTCTGGACTTCATTTTTATTAGAGTCAATTCTTTGTAATAATGGCAAGCCAAAAGCGGCTGTTTTTCCTGTACCTGTTTGAGCTAAGCCTACTAAATCTGTTTTTGTTCTTAGAAGTATTGGAATAGCTTCTTCTTGAATTTGAGTTGGCTGATTAATCCCAAGTTCTTTTAACGACTTAACATAATTTTTTTCTACACCTAAATCTTTAAAAGTACTCATAAAACATTTTTTATAATAAATAAAGATCTATAAACCTTACTTATCTTAATTATATATTATTCCTCAGGAGGAAAACCATTAATATCCTCAAATATTTTATCAAAATTAGAACGTAGATATGCGTTTAATTTCTTCTTATAATCATCTTTTAACCAATCTACAAAGTTATAGGTACTTTTACTAATACATTTGGTATAACGACCAATTCTATAACTAATGTCTTCACCTAAAAGCTTTGCTAATGCTAAGGCATCCCATAAATCTTCGCTGTTCTCTGTACAAATCTTAGCATGATGTGCTATAGAACGTTCTAAGACTACTTTACTTGATTCACCGTTTCTAACAGATGCAATATATGTTTTATTAATATCAAAATAAACTTCTTTAGATTTTGAAAACTGCTCACGTAATTCATCTGGCATTTCATACCTAAAATTAGTTTCTATATCTTCATCACTAATAATTCCATCTAAATAATAATTTGGCGAACGGAAAATTCTGTGCCAGTCTAAATCACTTCCCCAAGGCCCAAATCTGTGAAGATTATTTCCTAAATCTATAACAGTAAATTTATTCTTATTCTTTAGAATACGAGATCCTCGCCCAATCATTTGGTAATAAAGCGTTAAAGATTTAGTAGCTCTATTTAAAACAATACAATCTACAGTTGGTTCATCAAAACCAGTAGTTAAAATACTTACCGATGTTAAAATAGCATCTGGAGTTTCTTTAAACCATTTTAAAATAGCTTTACGCTCCTTTTTTGTATTGTTATTATCTAAGTGAGCTACTGGATAACCAGCTTGTCTAAAGGTGTCGTATACATGAAGAGATGTATTTATACCATTATTAAATATTAATGTTTTTTTACCTTTACAACGTTCCTCATAAGCTTGTACAAGCTTAGTTAACATATCTGTATTAGTATATAAGTCTTCTGAAGATTTTACAGTGTAATCTCCATTAGCACCAACAATTAATGAGGTTAACCCTACATTATAAGAATATACTTCTGCACGTGCTAAAAATTCGTTTTCAATTAACGATTGAATTGTTTCTCCAACAATAAGTTCGTTATAATTATCCTTCATTGGAAGGTTAATATTACTACTTAAAGGCGTTGCTGTAACTCCTAATACAAAAGATTTTTCAAAAAACTTAAATAACTTTGTAAACGAGTTGTAATGTGCTTCATCAATAATAACTAAACCTATATCAGAAATATCTAACTGATCATCGTTTAAACGGTTGTTTAACGTCTCAACCATTGCAACAAAACAATTATAATTGTCTTGATCTGATAAATCTGCTTTGCTATCTACAATTTTATTAGTTACACCAAACTCATTAAGCATTTTAGATGTTTGCTTACATAACTCTATTCTATGCGTCATAATTAAAACACGTTTATTATGATGTTTTAAGTATTGACGTACAATTTCAGAAAAAATCACTGTTTTTCCTCCACCTGTTGGTAATTGATAAAGTAAGTGGAAATCTTCTGGAGCTTCCTCAAAACATTTAAAAATCTTGTCTATAGCTCCTTTTTGGTAACTATAAAGACTTTTTCCTTCTGTTTGCTCTTGTAGATCTTGGGGTTTTAACGACATTAAGTAATGTTTTGCATTTTTTTCGATGTGCAAAAATACAACGTTTCTTAAGGTTTTACGACTAATATTTAAAAAATTTTATAATCCATATTTTTGAAGTAGTTTCGTGAGAGATAATGAACAACTTACAATTACATTTTAGCGGTTTTTATAATACGCCACATCTTTTTAAAAATGAAGTGTATGGTATGAAACCATACCTTACACTTAATACTAGAACTCCAGTTTTTAACACATTAATTACTAAAAATTATAGATTAGGTCAATTAGTTGAACGTTTTGTGTCTAATGAATTAAAGCAAAACACAAATATTAAAGTGTTATCAGAAAATTATCAAGTTAATAAAGATAAAATTACTTTAGGTGAATTAGATGCTATTATTAGAGAAAACAACCAACCAATACATTTAGAAATTCAGTTTAAATTTTATTTGTACGATGCAACTTTGGGTAAAACAGATATTGAATGTTTTATAGGACCTAATAGAAAAGATAGTTTGGTAGAAAAACTAAATAAACTTAAATACAAACAATTACCACTTCTATACAAGGAAGAAACCAAGCCTCTACTCGATTCTTTAAATCTAAAACTCAAAAACATTAGTCAAAACATTTATTTTAAAGCGCAATTATTTTTACCTTATAATGAAGATAAAACATTTAATAATATAAATAAAGAATGTGTTTATGGGTTCTATTTTAATTATAATAATTTAGATAAATTTAAGGGCTGTAAATTTTACATACCCAAAAAAATAGATTGGCTTTTAGATGTAAATGCTAATGTAAGTTGGAGTTCTTTAAATATTATAAAACTTGAGCTAGATGCTTTTTATACAGAAAAATATTCACCTTTAGTTTGGTTAAAATTTCCTAATGGAGAAATAAGTAAGTGCTTTGTGGTATATTGGTAAACCCTTAGATTTGTAACTATTTAAACTACTACCAATCTATAGGTTTTTTGTTATTACCTATTAAAATCTCATTAGTTTGACTAAAATGCTTAGAACCAAACCAACCTCTATAACTACTTAATGGAGACGGATGTGGAGCTATTAAAATATAATGCTTCTTTTTATCTATTAGTTTCGATTTTTTTTTTGCAAATCCGCCCCAAAGTAAAAAAACAACACTTTCTGTTTTATCACTAATTATTTTAATAACTTGATCTGTAAACGTTTCCCATCCTTTATTTTGATGACTTCCGGGTTTATGAGCCTCAACTGTAAGTGTTGAATTTAGTAAAAACACACCTTGATTTGCCCATTCAGATAAATTGCCACTTTTTGGAATAGGCTTACCAACATCTGTTTCTAATTCTTTAAATATATTTTTTAGTGATGGTGGTAATTTTTCATTAGCATTAACACTAAAACACAAACCATTAGCTTGATTATAATTATGATATGGATCTTGCCCTATAATAACTACTTTAATTTTTCCTAATACACAAGAGTTAAACGCTTTAAAAATTTGTTGTAATGGCGGAAAACATTGTTCATTCTTATATGAGTCTTTAACAAAAGATTCTAAATTATTAAAATAAGACAGATTCAATTCTTCTTTTAATACTTGTTTCCATTCTTCATTTAAAAAATCTAACATAAGCACAATAATAAAGACTTTAATTAAGGTTTTACATTTTTTTTACATTTTTTTTACAATTAAAAAGAGTACTACATAGGTCAATTTACTTAAATTTGAGTACATCAATTTATATTATAATGATTTCTAAAAAAATAGTTACAAAACTGATATTAAGTGTTTTATTAATACAATTAGTAAGTTGTAATAATGAACCAAATACTAAACAAATAGTATTGAATCAAAAAGATTTAGCTTTAAACACAAATATAGAACCAACAACTATTGTTAGAGATACGGTTGAAAAAATTGAAAAAGCAAATGAACCTTTTAATTATAATATTGGGTCACGATTTGAACCAAAAAAGAAAAGTGAAATTTTGCAATCTATAACAGTCCATAATTACCTTTCTCCATTTGAATCTTTAGAAATTGAGCATTTTGAATCTGTAGAATTAATTAAAATTATAAATAATCAACAGTCTGATATTCGAGTTTCTAATAACAGCCAATATTTTAACGATGAGCAAATTGGATTTTTAAAAAAATTAGATTATTCGGATCATTACATTGTTAGGGTAAATTATAACATAAAAAATACCGGTTCTGGGAAATTTGAAGCTAATCATTTTGGACCACACTTTACCGTGGTTCCAGAAACTCAAGCTTCGTTTAAAGAAGGAAAAGAGGCGCTTTTAAATTACTTTAAATCAAAAAACAATAGCTTACCTAAAAATATTGACACTAAGAGATTTAGGTCTACTAAGTTTTATTTTACTATTACTAGAAATGGAACTATTTCAAATTTAAAATCGGATTGGTCAACTGGATACTTTGAAATTGACACTCAATTATTAGACTTAATATCTAAGACAAATGGCCTATGGAATCCTGCTAAAAATTCTAAAGGAGAAAAAGTAGAACAAGAATTAGTTTTAACTTTTGGTTTACCTGGTGGATGCTAAAATTAGTATAAAACAAAAAATTTTCATTTCTTTTTAAAGTCATACATTTTGTATCTTTATACGTATTAATTATTCGTTTAATATGTATACAGTTATTGGCGCTGGAATTGGAGGCTTAACTACAGCTTTAGTTTTTGAAAAATTAGGAATTCCATATCAATTATTTGAAAAATCAACACAACCTAATGCAATTGGTGCAGGAATTTGGCTAGCTCCAAACGCGCTTAAAGTATTAGAATTTGTTGGTGTTTTAGATAAAGTTATTGAAACAGGAAATACTATTAATAGAATAACACTTTCAGACGAGCAACTAGCCCCTTTAGCAGATAGTAGTCAATTACTAGCCAAAGAAAAGTATGGATTTTCTACAATAGCAATACATAGAGCAGAATTACAAAAATGTTTAATTGATGCTTTACCTACTGAAAACATCCATTGGGGAAAGAATTTCAATAAAATAACACATAAAGCCAACAAGATTAATATTTTTTTTGATGATGACTCTACAATAGAAACGGATTATCTTATTGGAGCAGATGGAATTAATTCTAAAATGCGTTCGTTACTTTTTCCAAAATCTAAAATTAGATATTCAGGTCAAACCTGTTGGCGTGGTGTTAGCAAAAAAAGTTTGCCAAAAGATTTTATAGATCGTGGTTGCGAGCTTTGGGGAAAAGGCATTCGTTTTGGTTTTTCACATTTAAATACTACAGATACATCTTGGTTTGTTGTTAAGAAATCTCCAGCTTTTGGCACAGATAATCCTTCAACTTTAAAAAAAGAGTTATTGGATTTGTGCAAAGACTTCAATCCTATCACTCATCAACTTATAGAACATACTGAAATAAAACATATTCTTCGAAACGATATTATAGATTTAAAACCTATAAAAAAGTGGCATAAAAATAACATTTGTTTAATTGGAGATGCTGCACATGCTACTACTCCAAATATGGGCCAAGGTGGCGCACAGGCAATAGAAGACGCTTATTATTTAGGCTTGTTGATTCAGAAAAATTCTAGGGTTAATAATTTTGAAGCTTTTCAAGATATTAGATACAAACGTGTAAATAGTATTGTGTCACAATCTTGGTATACTGGACAAATAGCTAACTTAAGTAGATTCTATAAAGTAAGAAACTTCTTTTTTAAAAACTTACCAAAACAGTTTATAGATAAAAATATGCATTCTGTTTACGATTTAAAAGAAATATAAAATCTTGTTTAAAACCAATTGTTTCCACTAAATTTGTTTAAAAAAGAAAGCAAACTAAAAGAATGATTAACATTCACGAAAAAACCATACAGGATTTAGAGTTTTTAACTGTTTTAGAGCAAACAAGTTTACATTGTATTACAACATTAGGGAAAGAAAAAGCACTTACTATTTTACCATTTTCTAATAAAGATCAATTGCTATATGAATTACAGTTAACCAATGATTTTGTTTCTTCTTTCTATAATGACAATAGAATTCCAAATCACGGTTTTGATGAAATAACAAAAGAATTAAAACTTCTTAAAATAGAAAATACTTTTTTAGAACCATTAAGTTTTAAAAAGATAGTTTCTATCTCAATGACTTCTAATGAGATTGTAAAGTTCTTTAATAAATTTGAAGAATATTATCCCACTCTAAAAGAGTTCAGTCAAAAGATTGAAGTCACTAAAGTTATCGTTGAACGAATTGATGCTGTAATTAATAGATTTGACGAAATAAAAGATGATGCTTCTCCTCTATTATACCAATTACGTCAAGAAATAAACAAATTAAAAGGAAAGATTAATTCCAGCTTCTCTTCAGCATTAAACACTTATCATAACTTAGATTATTTAGACGACATTAGAGAATCGGTTGTAGATAACAGACGTGTTTTAGCCGTAAAGGCAATGTACAGGCGCAAAGTTAAAGGCGCCATTATGGGTGGAAGTAAAACTGGTAGTATTGTATATATAGAACCAGAAACAACTTTAAACCATAGTAGAGAGCTTAATAATTTAGAATACGAAGAACATGAAGAAGAAATTAGAATTTTAAAAGAATTAACAGATTTTTTACGTGATTATTACCCGTTAATTAGCAATTATCAATCTTTTTTAACAGAAATAGATGTTGTTTCGGCTAAAGCCAAATATGCAAAATCTATGAACGCTATTTTACCAGAAATCAGCGAAAATAGAGAAATCTATTTACGAGATGCTTATCATCCGCTACTCTATTTAAACAATAAAGAAAAAAAAGAGCACACATTTCCGCAAACCATTTCGCTAAATCAAGACAGTAGAATTATTGTTATTTCTGGACCAAATGCTGGAGGAAAAAGTATTACACTAAAAACAGTTGGCTTATTACAATTAATGCTTCAAAGTGGTTTTTTAATCCCAGTACATGAACGCAGCAAAGCAACCATATTTGATAGAGTTTTGAGTGATATTGGAGATAATCAATCCATTGAAAACCACTTATCTACTTACAGCTATAGATTAAAACAAATGAATTACTTTCTTAAAAAATGTAATTCAAACACCTTGTTTTTAATAGATGAATTTGGGACTGGATCAGATCCAGAGCTTGGTGGCGCTTTAGCAGAAACTTTTTTAGAAGAGTTTTATGGAAGAAATGCTTTTGGTATTATAACCACACATTATGCTAATTTAAAAATGTTAGCTAATGAAAAAGATGAAATGATTAATGCTAATATGATGTTTAACGAAAAAACATTAGAGCCAATGTATAAATTAGCATTAGGCCAAGCAGGAAGTTCTTTTACATTTGAAGTTGCTCAGAAAAATGGCATTCCATATAGTTTAATAAATCGCGCAAAAAAGAAAATAGAGCGCAGTAAAGTAAGGTTTGATGCAACTATAGCAAAACTTCAAAAAGAACGCTCTAAACTAGAGAGAACAGAACAATCTTTAAAAGTTAACGAACGTAAAAAGCAAACTGAAGCTGATAAATTAGAAGGTATAAATGCTAAAATTCAAAAGAAGCTAGAAAGTTATCAGGAACTATACGATTCTAATCAGCGTTTAATTTACTTAGGACAAAAAGTAAATGATATATCCGAAAAATTCTTCACTGATAAAAAGAAGAAGGATTTAATGGCAGAACTCTTTAAGTTAGTTCAAATAGAAAATTCTAAACGCAAAAAACAAACTGCAAAACAACGTAAAGTAGAAAAAGCTAAAGAAACCAAAGTAAAACAAGAAGCTGAGAAAAAGGTTGAAGTTATTAGAGAAAAGAAAAAAGAAGCTAAAAAGAAAGCGCCAATTGTAGAAAAGCCTAAACCAATTCTAAAAGTAAACGATCGTGTTAGAATGCACGATGGTAGAGCTGTTGGAACTATAGATAAAATAGAAAAAAACAAAGCTATTGTAAACTATGGCTTATTTACGTCTAATGTTAGTATGGATCAGCTGGAGTTAGTGGAACGTACAAAATAGATTTAATTAAAAGTAGTGATATAATTTATTACATATAACAATCTAATATTATCGTTTTTAAAATCTTTCTTATTTTTATTCATTAGTAATCCACCTACAAAGCTTGGCGGAACATCTCCTATATCATTTAAAATATTATAATAATCTAGATACCATTTATTTTTAGAACTTAATTCATTTAAGTAATTTAAGTACTTACTATTGCCTTTAAATTCTAAGTAAGTTTCTTTTGTTTCCTTTTGATACATTAAAACCCAAATACTATTAAAAACTTTAAGCTTTTCAATTTTTGAGTCTATATTTTGAAATTCTTGATGATAATTAGTTCCATTGTTAAAAACAATTTGAGCATTAAATTTCAGATATGCTTCCTCAATATTATCTTCTTTTGTGCTTTTTGTAACAAGAAAATCAAAATCACTTAACAACATCTCAAGTTCATTAAATTCTTCAATAGTAAAAACTTCATTATAATTTTCAAGCTTAATATTATCTTTTTCACAGGAGAAAGTCAACACAAAAATTAAAACAAAAAACTTCTTCATATTATCTAAATACTTTATAAACAACCCAAGCTGGTCCAATTAACAAAAACTGTAAATCTTTAATAAAACTAGGCTTCTTTCCTTCTATTTTATGTCCGTAAAATTGTCCTATCCAAGCTATTATAAACACAATTAAAGAAAAGTACAACAATGGCATTTCTTCACCTATATAGTAGTTTCCAACTAAACAAATAGCAGAGAACAACAACATTTGAAGACCAACTTTAATTGATAACTGAAAATAAAAGAATATTAATACTATAGTTAATAATATAAAAGCCCAATTAGCTAAAATTGGATGTGGTAAAAACGATAAAAGATTATAATTAGGAATACTCATTAACAATCCAACAACCGAAAAGAAAATTGCCGGCACACAAATAAAATGGATTTTAATATTTTTTTCGTTTTGATGACTAACAGCATATTCGTCAAACCAAGATTGTAAACTTTTCATAAATACTAATTTCTTTAAAAATAATCAATTATTTTTGTTTTGTATGATAGAAGTTCCAGAAAATAAATCACTTATACTTTTCGATGGTGTTTGTAACCTTTGTAGCAGTTCTGTGCAATATGTTATTGAGCACGATAAAAGTAATAGATTTGTTTTTGCAGCGTTAGAAAGCAATCTAGGAAAGCTGATTATTAAACAATATCATATTGATCCATCTAAAACAGATTCTATTTTATTATACAGAAAAAACAAAGGCGTAAAAAGTAAATCTACAGCTGCTATATTAATAGCGAAACACTTAGATTTTCCTGCTTTTCTACTCTACCCTTTTTTAATAGTTCCAGCTTTTATTAGAAATTGGGTTTATGATTTTGTTGCAAAAAATCGTTACAAATGGTACGGTAAAAAAGAGACTTGTTGGATTCCAACACCAGAATTACAATCTAAGTTTTTAGAGGACATATCGTAACTAACTCAAAACCAGACTTCACTGAATAATTTGATTAGTTTACTCATTTTTACTGCTTTTCTACTATTAAAATTATCTATATTAGATATATAAATACAAAGTCTTAAAAGCATTATTTAATCAATGCCATTCATCTGTTTGATTGGAATAACATTGTTTCCTAAAAAAGATTAGTCTACCCTTTTTTAAGTGTTTAGAAATAAATAGAAAACTTGTTTTAAGACTTTTTTTACAAACCAACAATTCACCTGTCTTTAAAAGAATGTTATAGTTAAGACAGAACACTTTAAGTTACTTAATTAAAGTTCCATATTCAGTCCAAGAACCATCGTAAATACTTGTATTTGTGTAATCAGCTTCCAATGCCGCTAAATATAAAATTGAAGCTGTTACTCCAGAGCCACAACTAAAAACTAAGTTTTGGTTATTTATTAATTTAGAAAATATACTTTTCAATTCTTTTTTAGGCTTTAATAAACCGTTGTCTAAAACCATTTGATACGGTAAATTAACAGAATTTGGAATAGTTCCACTTCTTAATTTTTTTCTTGGCTCAGGAATTTCGCAATTAAAGCGTGCAGAAGATCTTGCATCTATAATGGAAAAACTGTTGTTTTCTAATATCTCACAAATAGAATCTATAAGTACGTTTTTATAATATTGGTATTTAGCTGTAAAATCTCCTTTAGAAGATGTTTTAGCATATTCTAAAACTGTTTTATAGCCTTGTTTTTTCCATTCTGGTAATCCGCCATTTAATACAAAAACATTTTCAAAACCAAAAGTCTTAAAAAGCCAAAAAACACGGGGACTACTATAAATTCCTAAAGCATCGTAAACTACAATTTTAGAGTTATTATTTACACCTAACTCTTGAGCAGATTCTTGAAATTGCACTTGACTTGGAATTGTGTTAGGAAATGGAGCTAAAACATCGCTAAACTTATTTATAATGTCGAAAAAGATAGCATTAGGAATTACTTCAAGTTTAGTAATTTCTGCTTTAGAAGTTACTTTAGGTATTGTAGCATCTAAAATAATAAGGTTTTCATCATTTAAATGAGAATTTAACCACTCTACTGAAACTAGATTTGACATTTTTTATTTAAATATATAAAAAAGCGCTTCCAAACAATGAAAGCGCTAAATAAATTATTTTATAAATTACTACTTTACTTTATCATAATTATCGTCCCAATTTTTAGGCTTCGCTTTATGTAATTTACCTAAAGATTTAGCTACTAAAAGTGCTACAGTTGCATCTCCAGTAACATTTACCGTAGTTCTACACATATCTAAAGGCCTATCTACCGCAAAAATTAAGGCTAATCCAATTGGCAATAAGTGCGAAGGAAAACCTATAGATTCTAATACAATAACTAACATTACCATTCCTGCACTTGGTACTGCAGCAGAACCTATTGAGGCTAACAACGCAGTTCCAATTATAATTAATTGATTAGTAAACGTTAAACCTTCTGGCCAAATAACTTGCATAATAAATACAGCTGCAATTCCTTGGTATAAACTTGTTCCGTCCATATTTATTGTAGCTCCAACAGGCAATACAAAACCTGTTACTTCTTTATCTACACCAACATGTTCTTCTACACGTTCCATTGTTACAGGTAATGTTGCAGCACTAGAACTTGTAGAAAAAGCTAATAATTGTGCTGGACTTATTTGCTTTAAAAACCATAATGGCGATTTTTTACCTACAAATTTTACAAGCAACATATAAAAACCAATCATTAATATTAATCCACCAACTACACAAGCTGCGTAAGCTAATAGTTTTATTAAAATTTCTGGATCATCAAACGCTATTATAACATTTGCTAAAAGAGCAAAAACAGCATAAGGAGCAAAAAGCATTATTAAATCTACCATTTTCATAACGACTTCGTTTAAAGAATCAAAAAACTTAATTAATGGTTTTGCTTTTTTCTCTTCAATTAAGAGCAAACAAATTCCAACAAACAGCGCAAAAAATATAATTTGAAGCATTTTTGCTTCACCTAAAGACACAAATATGTTCTTTGGGAATATATCTACTAAAGCTTGTAACGGACCAGCATCTTGAGTTATTTTAGCCTTAGTTACCATTGCATCTGCTGAATTAGAAAATGAAGCTTCAATTCTTGCTTTAGTTTCTGCCGAGATTCCTTCACCAGGTTTAACAATATTTACTATGGTTAAACCAATAATAATAGCAACTAAAGTTGTTGTAATGTAAATACCTACTGTACGTAAGCCCATTTTTTTTATTTTAGAAATATCTTTTAAATCGGCTACACCTTTAATTAAAGAAGCTAAAATTAATGGTACTGCAATTAATTTTAAAAGATTAATAAAAATAGTACCAAAAGGTTTTATCCAATCGGTTACAAAACCTTTTCCTCCATCTACAGATGTCATTATAAATCCAAAAATGATTCCTAGAACCATTCCAATTAAGATTTTCCAATGTAATGCTAGTTTTTTCATATATTATTATTCTTTGTATTTATGATTATTTAGAACTCTACTTTCTAGCCTTGATTGATGCGGCATCCTTTTTTATGGTGAATACCTAAAAAAGATATAGCGGAAAGCAAGTTTATGCTCCTGAAAATTATTTTATTGGTACATTTTGTTTTGCAAGTAAAAATCCGCTAAAACCAATGCTGCCATAGCTTCAACTATTGGAACTGCTCTAGGAACAACACAAGGATCATGTCTTCCTTTTCCTTGAGATTCTATAATTTCACCTTGATTAGTTAAAGTATCTTGTTTTTGAATTAATGTTGCAACTGGTTTAAAAGCTACACGAAAATAAACGTCCATTCCATTACTTATTCCTCCTTGAATTCCTCCAGAAAGATTTGTTTTTGTAGTACCATCAGGATTATATAAATCGTTATGATCACTACCTTTCATTTTTGCACCACAAAATCCACTTCCGTATTCAAATCCTTTTACAGCATTAATACTAAGCATTGCTTTTCCTAATTCTGCATGAAGTTTATCGAAAACAGGTTCTCCAAGTCCAATTGGCATATTTTGAGCTATACAAGTTATAGTTCCACCAATAGTATCACCTTGTTTTTTAATTTCTTTAATTTTCTCTATCATTTTATCCGCTGTAGCTAAATCTGGACAACGAACTGCATTAGAATCTGTTTTAGAAAAATCTAAATCTTGATATGGTTTATCTATAAATAAATCGCCCACAGAAGATGTAAACGCATTAATTTTAATGTTTTTAATAACTTGTTTTGCAACTGCTCCAGCTACAACTCTACTTGCAGTTTCGCGCGCAGAACTACGTCCGCCACCACGATAATCTCTAATATCATATTTTTGTTGGTACACATAATCTGCATGACTAGGTCTAAAACTATCTTTTATATGCGTATAATCTTTAGATTTCTGATTTTCGTTTTCTATAACAAAACCAATTGGTGTTCCTGTAGTTTTACCTTCAAAAATTCCGGAAAGAAATTTAACAGTATCAGATTCTTTTCGTTGTGTTACAATTGAAGATTGACCAGGTTTTCTTCGGTCTAAATCGTTTTGTATGGCAGTAAAGTCTAATTCTATATTTGGTGGACAACCATCTATTATTCCTCCAATTGCTATACCATGAGATTCTCCAAAAGTGGTTATTTTAAATACATTTCCAAATGAATTTCCTGCCATTATATATGTTTCTTTTATTTTAGGATATATCGTAAAAATAAGAAATCAAATATATAACAAGTAATTTAATTTAACGATTGATTTAGCTTTCAGAATACTAATTACAATCTAATATTCTTACTAAGAATCTAATAATTAATAGATTGTTTCCATTAATTATATTAGATTTGATGAAATTTGAATATAATAATTATGAAATTAAAAACTTATGCAACTGCTTTTTTAGTATTAATCCTTAGTGCTTGTTCATCTGATGATAGTATTGATTCTAATGATAATAATGGTGGAGAAACAAATAATAATGGATCTCAACAAACCGAAATTACAGGTGATTTTTTCCCATTAACTCAGGATAATGAATGGAATTACAATGTAGTAAATACAGATAATGACACAACAGATGAAACTGAAAGCACTGATGTTTTAAAAGTTGAAAGTGTTTTAGGAGATGCATATACATTAAGTGTAAACAATGGTGGTGTAGCAAATGGAACTATGAACAGTATATTAACTTCAGGAGAATTAACAGCTACAGATACACAATTAACAGCTACTGGTAGTTTAGAATTTCCAATTGATGGAGTAAGTGATTTAAGTATTGATTTTACAAATGCTAAATTTTATGATACTACAGCAAATTTAAACTCAACAATACATAATCAGTCTGGAACATTAAACGAAACTATTCAAACTATTCCATTAACTATTAATTATGATTTATCTTCAACACAATTAGATAATTTAGAAACTTACACTGTTAATGATGTGACATATACGAATGTTACAAAAGCAAAAATAGAATTAGACCTTGAAGTTAAAGCAACTATAACTGTTGTTATCCCAATTACACTTTCTATAATTGATAATCAAAATGTATTAGATATTACTGCTTACTATGCAGATGGTGTTGGGTTAATTTATGCAGAAGCTGACACACAGTTTGAAATGAATGCAACTACAATAGCTCAATTACAACAAGCAGGAATTGATTTGTCTGGTATACCAACAAGTTTATCTGTAACAAACACACAAACTATAGATACTTATACTGTAAACTAAATTACAGTAAGGCCTTTTTTAATATACTTACCGGATGGAATGCAGTGCGCTGTGTTCCATCTTTTATTTGATGCCTACAACTTGTTCCGTTTGCAGAAATTATAACGTCTACGCTTGCTTTTCGGATTGCTGGAAATAAAGTCTGCTCTCCTACTTTCATACTTACTTCGTAATGTTCTTTTTCATAACCAAAACTTCCGGCCATTCCACAGCAACCACTTGGAATTATTGTTGGTTTATAGTTTTTAGGAAGATTTAAAATATCAAATGTTGTTTTTTGGTTACTTAATGCTTTTTGGTGACAATGTCCGTGGATTTTAAGTTGTTTTGCATCGGTTGTAAATTGATTTGATGAAATATTACCTAAACTAATTTCTTCTGCCAAAAATTCATCTATAATAAAAGTATGTTTTGAAATATGTTCAGTTGAAATTTTATCATCTACCAGACGTTTATATTCATCTCTAAAAGTTAGTATTGCTGATGGTTCTAATCCTACCAAAGGTGTTTCTTTTGATATTTTATCTTTAAAAATAGCAACATTTTTTGTTGCAACTTCTTTTGCTTGCTCTAAGAAACCCTTGGAAATAAAAGTTCTTCCACTTTCCTTATGATTTACAAATAACACTTTGTAGTTTAACTTTGTTAAAAGTTCATAAGCATCAAAAGCAACTTCTACATCTAAATAGTTAGAAAACTCATCTACAAATAAATAAACTGATTTAATTGGATTACTTACAACAACTTCATTTTTTTTAATTGATTTTATAGCTGATTTATTAACTAAAGGCAAACTACGTTCTTGTGCTACTCCATTAATCTTTTTTAAAACTTTGGAAGTTACCTTATTAGTAAAAAAGAAATTAGTAATACTTGGAGAAAAAGCTCCTATTCTATTCAGTTTTGTATTGTACGCAAACAGTTTTGAGCGTAAACTAAAACCATTTTCTTTTTGATACTGATATAAAAATTCAGACTTTAACACTGAAATATCTACATTACTTGGACATTCTGTAGCACAAGCTTTACAACTTATACACAAATCAAGAGAAGCTTTAATTTCTTCGGAATTAAATCGGTTTGTTTT
This sequence comes from Aurantibacter sp., assembly GCF_042094015.1. Lineage (NCBI taxonomy): Bacteria > Pseudomonadati > Bacteroidota > Flavobacteriia > Flavobacteriales > Flavobacteriaceae > Aurantibacter > Aurantibacter sp. Next base: position 18,211 of record NZ_JBELDZ010000042.1, read on the forward strand.
ATTAGAATTAGTTAAAAATTCGCGTAATGCATTTGCTCTAGAACGTGTTACATCTTTTTCGTCTTTTGTTGCTCTATAACTAGGACACATTGTACCACCAGCAAAAGTATCTTTTCTACAATCTCCAGAACCATTACACTTTTCTGCCAAACGCAAATAACCACCAGAATCTGAAAAATCCATTATTGTTTTTAATTCTGGCTCAACTCTACCAATCTCGTACCTTAGAGATTCATCCATTTTTGGCGCATCAACAATCTTTCCAGGATTAAAAATATTATTTGGATCAAATAATTGTTTAATTCTTCGACACAGTTGGTAATTGCTTTCACCAATCATAATGGGTAAAAACTCTGCTCTTACTATACCATCGCCGTGTTCACCACTAAAAGATCCTTGATACTTTTTAGTTAAATGAGCAACATCTGTAGTAATTTGTCTAAATAAACTAACATCTCCTTTAGTTTTTAAGTTAAGAATTGGTCTTAAATGAATTTCTCCTGCACCTGCATGTGCATAGTAAACAGCTTGTTGCTTGTGTTTATTCATTAAAACAGAAAAATCTGATATAAAGTTTGATAAATCTGGTAATGCTACAGCTGTATCCTCTATACATGCTACAGCTTTTCTGTCACCAATCATATTTCCCAATAGTCCTAATCCAGCTTTTCGTAATTCTAAAGCTTGATTAATTTCACTACCTTTTAAAATTGGATTTGCGTAACTCAAACCTTTACCATCCAAATCTTTTATTAGTCTTTCTGCTTTTTGTATTGCTAATTCAATAGTTTCAGCTTTTATTTCTAGCATTAAAATAGCTGCTGGATTACCTTGAATAAAAAATCGATTACGCAATTGTGTAGTATTATTTTTTGTACAATCTAGAATGACTTTATCCATCATTTCACAAGTGTACAAATCGTGTTTCATTGTGTTTTCAACATCATTTAAGCAATCATTTATTGATTTATAGTGTGATGCTACCATTACTGCTTCAGTTGGTGGTAATTTATCTAATTGTAAGGTTATTTCTGTTGTAAAAGCTAAAGTTCCTTCGCTTCCTGATAATAAGTTACAAAAATTAAAATTACGGTCACGTTTATCAAATATATTAGACCACAATAATTCATCTACAGCATAACCTGTATTGCGTCTATGAATAGAAGGCTTTGGGAATTCAGACTCTATTTCTTCTTGAACTGAGTTTATCGATAATTCCTCAAAAACAGACCTATAAAGTTTTCCTTCTAAAGTATTTAATTCTAATTTATTTTTGAATTCCTCTTGAGAAATTTCGCCAAATTCGACATTAGAACCATCTGACAATATTGTTTTTAAAGCTACTACTTTTTCTCTTGTAACACCATACTGTATAGATGTAGTTCCTGATGAATTATTTCCAACCATTCCACCGATCATACAACGGTTTGATGTTGATGTGTTTGGCCCAAAAAACAAACCAAAAGGCTTTAAGTATGAATTTAACTCATCTCTAACAACTCCTGGATTTACAGTGATTTGCATTTTTTCTTTATTGAAGAATAATATCTTTGTGAAATGCTTAGAGACATCAACAATTAATCCTTCACCAACACATTGACCTGCTAATGAAGTTCCAGCTGTTCTAGGTATTAAAGATGTATTGTTTTCAAGTGCAAAATCAATTAAAACTTTAATATCAGATTCATCTTTTGGATAAGCTACACCTAATGGTATTTTTCTATATACTGAAGCATCTGTTGCATAAATACCTTTATGGAGTGCATCAAATTTTAATGCACCTTTTAAAGTTTTTTCTAATTGAAGGAGTTGGTGTTTCATAAACTTATGCAATAATTACTGGTACTGACCTATCAAAATTAGTTGTAAAACAAATAAAAGAGTCTGTACCTGCAACACCTTCAATTTCGTGAACGTGATTATATAAGATACTTCTTAAATGATCGTTATCTTTAGAATAAATTAAAACAAATATAGCATACTTTCCAGATACATAATTACATTCCGTAACTTCAGGAATACTTTGCAATGCAAACACTACTTTTTCTGCAAATCTTGCTTCTTTTAAACGAATTCCAACATAAGCTTTTGTATTGTAGCCTAATTTTTTCTCATCTAATAATAAATCTGCTTTTTTAATTAAGCCATCATCTTTTAATTTTTTAATACGCTGATGTACTAAAGAATTGGAAATACTAAGCTCTTGAGCTATTTTAGAAAATGCTTTTCTTGCATCTTTTTTTAGTAATAATAATATTTCTTGGTCTATATAATCAAGTTGACTCATTTTTATTCTTTTTAGATTCTATTACAATCAAATTAACACAATAAAAACTAATTTTTGTTAATTAATTAAAATAACACGAAATACATAGCAAAAATAATCATTAAATAGATTTAAAAGAATTAAATTGATTTAATTTTGACAAAAAAATAATCAAAAATGACAACAACGAAATTATTTGATAAACTATGGAATGAGTACACAGATCGTACGCCTTCTGCTTTAAAAGTAAAAAATTTATTAGTTAAAGAAGGAAATACCGTTTATAATGATCATGTTGCATTTAGAACTTTTGATGATCCACGTGTTAATATTGATGTCTTAGCAACTACTTTTTTAAATAATGGCTATGAATATGTGAATGACTATCATTTTGAAAAGAAAAAATTATACGCAAAACATTATGCACATAAAACAGATAAAAATGCACCTTTAGTATTTATTAGTCAGTTGGTAACCTCTGAATTTTCTTATGAATTACAAGCTACAATTAAAAAAACGTTAGATCAAGTTGATTTTACTAAAATTTCTGTTGAAGAATTAGTGTTTAAAGGTAGACTATGGAATAGACCAAGTTTTGAAACTTACACTAGATTATTAAAAGAGTCTGAATATGCTGGCTGGTTGTATATTAATGGTTTTTGTTCTAACCACTTTACTGTTGATATTAATAAATTAGATACGTTTAAAACAATTAAAGAAGTTAATAGTTTTATTAAATCTAATGGTTTTGAAATGAATACTTCTGGTGGAGAAATTAAAGGAACACCAAATAATTATTTAGAGCAATCAAGTATTTTAGCAGATAAATTCAAAGTAGAATTTAAAGAAGGAATTAAAGAAATCACGTCTTGTTACTACGAATTTGCTTACAGACATAATATGCCAAATGGTGTTTTGTTCAAAGGCTTTATTGCAACTTCTGCAGATAAAATTTTTGAAAGTACAGATATGATTTTACAATAGTAAATTAGGAAAAAACCTTTTTTAATGTTTACCTTTAATTTTTAATTATACAAATACTAAAACCAATTTATTTTAGTTTATTAAGTATAAAAACAGATACATATGAAAAAAGCGATAATTACATTTGGTATTATTATTGGAACAGTATTAGTAATGAGTGCTCAAGATATCTCTAAAAACGCAATTGGGTTAAGACTTGGTAATAATGATGGTTTTGGAGGTGAAATTTCTTACCAACATGCATTAGGAGATAGTAATAGGCTAGAGTTAGACCTTGGAATTAGAAGCGGAAAAGGTTATGATGGATTTAAAATTGCAGGCTTATACCAATGGGTTTGGAATATAGATGGTGGTTTTAATTGGTATGCTGGTGCTGGTGGAGGATTATTTTCTGTAAGTCCAGATGCTGGAGATAGTAAATCTTTTATTTTTGCTGCAGGAGATGTTGGAATAGAATATAATTTTGATTTCCCACTTGTAATATCTTTAGATGCTAGACCAGAAATATATTTTGATGATTTAGCTGACGATTTCGATATTTTTGATATTGCTTTAGGTATTAGATATCAATTTTAATAACATACTCATTAAAAACAAAAAGGTTGAGAATTTAAATTCTCAACCTTTTTACTTATTATCAATTGCTTTTTTATAGATAGCTTCATATTGTGGAACTATATTCTCAATCCCAAACTTAGAAGCTTGCTGTTTTGCGTTTTGTTTAAATTGATTTAAAGTTACTTCATCTTTTAAAATTGAAATGGCATCTTTACTCATTTGTTTAACATCACCAACATTACTTAGATAACCCGAAAAACCTTGTGAGTTTACTTCTGGAATTCCACCTGCATTACTTGATATTACAGGAACGCCAGATGCCATAGCCTCTAAAGCAGATAGCCCAAAACTTTCTGTTTTACTTGGTAATAAAAACAAATCACTAAAACATAGAATTCTATCAATCTCATTACTATTTCCCACAAAAACTACTTTATCTGAAATATTCAATTCGCGACATTGTAACTCTGCCTTTTCACGTTCTGGCCCTTCTCCAACCATAATTAATTTTGAAGGTATTTCTTTTTGAATATTATTAAAAACATTAATAACATCTGGAATACGTTTTACAGATCTTAAATTACTAATATGTGTTATAATACGTTCATTATCGTTTGCCATAACGCTACGTTGACATTCTGTAAAACCATATTGATATTTATTTAAATCTATAAAATTTGTGACTACATCAATTTCATTTTTAATATCGAACAAACGAAGCGTGTCATCTTTTAAACTTTGAGAAACTGTAGTTACTGCATTAGATTTATTAATACTAAACGTTACTGCTGGTTTATAAAATGGATGGTTTCCTACTAATGTTATATCTGTTCCGTGTAAAGTTGTTACAATTGGAACAAAGATCCCATCTTCTAACAACATTTTTTGAGCCATATAAGCTGCATAAGCGTGTGGAATAGCATAATGAACGTGCATTACTTCAATTCCATGAAGCTTTACCATATCTACTAATTTACTAGATAAAGCTAACTCGTAAGGTTGATAATGAAATAATGGATATTCTGGAACATGTACCTCATGAAAATGCACATTTTTATTTAATAAATCTAAGCGCACTGGCTGATTGTAGGTTATGAAATGAATTTGATGACCTCGATTTGAAAGCTCTAAACCAAGTTCTGTTGCTACAACTCCACTTCCGCCAAATGTTGGATAACATACAATAGCTATATTCATAAAAATAAATTAATTTTTAATTGATTTTAATACAAAATTACTCAATAATAGCGTCATAAATAACTTGTTGAATATTTGTACGTATATTTTCTCTTAACAATAGGTTTTTACCTGCTTCTGGATATGTTCTGTTTGCTAAAAACACATAGACTATTTCTGTATCTGGATCTGCCC
>NZ_JBELDZ010000043.1:0-23182 GCF_042094015.1 Aurantibacter sp.
AGTGGCATGAAAACTACAAGTACTTATATCACCGTATTTAAAAACAGATTTCCCTTTGTAGGTTACTGCAAAACAGTGCGCGGCATCGTAAATAACTTTTAAACCATGTTTTTTAGCAATTTTATCAATAATTTCAACAGCACATGGATTACCAAAAACATGTGTAGCTAAAATAGCTGATGTTTTTGTTGTAATAGCTGCTTCAATTTTAGTTTCATCAATAGTTAAAAATTCGGGATGTATATCCACAAAAACTGGAACACAACCTTCCCAAACAATACTCGAGGATGTAGCAACGTAACTAAAAGGTGTAGTAATAATTTCTCCTGATAATCCTAAAGTTTTAATTGCAATCTGCAAAGGTAAAGTTCCATTGGTTGTTGCAATTATATTAGGTACTTGCAAATAAGCTTTAAGCTTTACTTCCAATTCCTTTACTAAAACACCTCTATTAGTCATCCAGCCAGTATCCCATGCACGCTTTAATATAGCCTGATACTCTTCTTGTGGAGGCAAAAATGTTTTAGTAACGTTTATCATGTAATTATTTTAATATTTTTTTTAAAAGCATTACTCCAGGGATTTTTTTAAAATTTTCAAGTAACTTATCAAACTTCTTATTGAGTCTGTTTATTTTTCTTAAACTCTCCAAAGACCTAATTTCTAGCTTTTTACTTTCTTCAGAAATAGTTTTAATTTCAGAATATAAAATTTCTGTATTTGCATTTAAATCATCAATTGTATAATGATATTTTTCCGGTACATCTAAGTCAGCAGTTAAATAATCCAGTACTTTTAAATCATTCATCAATTTAGTAAAATTATCAAATCTATACTTAAACAAACTATTAAACTGAGTAAAATCTGCTTCATTATATACATCTTCAATAGATTTATTTCCTAAATCCTCGTACTTTATATATGGTATTTTATAAAACTCTGCTATTTCTTGAACTCTAATATCTCTGGCAATCATAACTGCTGGTATACCTTGAATTAAAGCTGCAATACAGCCATGTAACCTGGCCCCTAAAACAAAATCATATTTTCCAATAATATCAAACCATTCTTTAAAAGTATTATTAAAAATCCCATTTTTGCTTATTTGATCTAAAGCTAGCTTACCATTTTTATAATTATTATAACTAATTAATTCCATTTGCTTGATCGGCTGATCATTAGCTACTTCTTTTTTAAAGATAACTTCATCCAAAAAATCTTGTCCAAGAATTGGCACGTTACTAAGTATTTTTTCATTTAAAGAAGCCATGGTTCTATGGTATACCACTATAGGCTTCTCAAAACTTTTATTCTTAACAATCTTTAAATTTCTATTTAATGGTCCAAATAACGTAGGACATCCAATTTGAATTATATTTTTTTGTTTAAAACCTTCTTTTAATAAAGTTGAAGCAGTATGCGGTCCTCTTACCCCAATAAATTCACTAGATTTAATTACATAACTTAATAGTTCAACCAAAGATGGATGTAGTGAAGTAATACCATTAGATGTACTAGAATAATCTTGAATACCTAATGAAAAAGCTATAGTTTTAATGTTTAAGTCCTTTACAAATTTTGTATATCTAGATACATCTCTTTTTTCTGTAACATGTGTTGCAAAAGCAATTACACATAAATCATATTCATTTTGGTATTGATTTATTTTAGAAAAATCATTAACAAAATCGGCATTAAATAATTTTATTAGAGTTCTAGATATCAAACTAGCTCCATGATTACTTGCATATTTAGTACTATCTTTAGCCCAATCTTCATGGCTATTTATCTCATAGTTATATTCTGGTCCAAGACCAATTACCATTGCTTTCATTTTCACCATTTTTTATTTATAATTAGCCTTTAATAAAAATGAAGGCCATATTTGCTCCTTGTCAATAACTTGAAATGAAGCCATACTATTAGACCTAATAATTGGTTCTTTTCTTTTTCTACTAACTATAGATAAATTAATACTGTATACACCTTTAGATAATTGAATTTCTTTATGCGTAACAGTAAAAGTTATATATTTATCATCACCAATAAATAAATCCTCTTCTTTATTTCTCTCCAGCATAGCTACGGGACGTTGTTCTTTATCATAAATAAATATAGAAAACAAAGGTATTTCTATATTTTCTAACAACTTTATTTTAAGAAATATATTTAAGTCTTCTCCCCTATTTAATTGAGGTAATCCATTTTCGTCCTTTAAAGAAGTAACAACTTTAACTTCATTTATTTTTAATGAATTATCTGTAAAAACTATATTCTGGTCGTTTGTAGCAAATCTTGAGTAATATAAATCTATAGCTGAGCTAACATCTTTACCTTGAAATTTAGCTTTACCTTTATCTAATAAAATAATTTTATTACATATTCTAGATACCATAGGCATACTATGACTAACAAAGATAACAGCTGTATTGGGTAAAATAGTATCAATCGTTTTATAGCATTTTAAAATAAAACCTAAATCTCCAACTGCTAAAACCTCATCTATAATTAAAACATCAGGCTCCATTTGTGCTGCTACAGCAAAACCTAAGCGGACTTTCATCCCAGAACTATAGTTCTGTATTGGCATATCTATAAATTCTTCTAGCTCAGAAAATTCAATGATTTTTTCAAGTTTATCATCAATTTCTTTTCTAGTAAAACCAAGAATTGCTCCATTATTATATACATTTTCTCGACCACTTAAAATAGGATTAAATCCAGCACCTAGTTCTATTAAAGCACCAACTCTACCTTTAATAGTAATTTTGCCTTCATCGGGATTTATTAATCCATTTAAAATTTTTAAAAGCGTAGATTTCCCTGCTCCGTTATGACCAATTAACCCTAAACATTCGCCCCTTTTTAATTCAAAATTAATATCTTTAACTGCCCAAAATTCTTTTGGCCTAAGTACTCTTTCTTTTCTATTACCAGTAATTCCCGAAAATAAATCTTTAACACCATACCAAAGACTTGTTTTTAAATCTTTGCAGAATTTTTTACTTAATCCTTCTACTTTTATTAAAACATTTTGATCTTCCATAATTAAGCACTTAGACGTTCTACAATTATTGGAATAGATATTCTATAAATAATTAACCCAAGTAACAATAAAGGTAAGCATAAAGCAAGCACTAATAAAAAGTACATTACGTGTTCTGAGTTAATACCTACAACTAAATCTCTTGTAGTTAAAATAATTGGTGTGATAGGATTTAAATTCATAATAGTTTTTAATAATCCACTTTTTGGGATTACATATACAACAGGAGTTATATACATTAAAAACTGCATTCCAAATGTAATAAGTCTATTTATATCCGTGTATAATAATCCAATTGGTGTAATAAACAACCCTAAAGTAGTTCCAAATAATACAGCTCCAAATATTGCTAATGGCACTAGCAATAACTGTAAACTAAAACCAACATCATAGTAAAAAACAAATATGATAAGTAAAATTACTTTAATTGAAGTATTAAATAATAATTTATAAATTCCAGAAACTATTAAAGCTTCTTTTGGAAAATTAATTTTTGTTAAAATACCTCTAGCTGCATTTGTACTTTTTAGAGGAGAATTTATTGATTCTGTAATTATTGACCATATCAAAGTTCCAGAAAAAGCATACAACGGATATGGCATTCCTGTCTCTGTTAATTGAATTGTCCCACTATTATTTAATACAATCCATACTAATGCAGTAGCTAAAGGCATAATAAAAGCCCACAACACTCCAAAATAAGATTGTCTGTATTGTGCTTTAATATCTCTTTCTGCCAATTGCCTAGCTAAAAACCTTGACTTATAGATGTCTTTAAAACTATCTTTTACAAGATTAAAAAGATTTAGCTTATTTTCTTTCTGGTAGATTTTAACTTCCAACTTATTTTTTAGTTTTAAACCTATTAATAAAACTCTTAATTACTGATGTTTTTTCAACATTAGTTTCATGGTATCCATTAGCATAGGCTCCATATCCATAACCATAGCCATAGCCATAGACATAGCCATAACGACCTTTAACATCGTAATGATTATAAACAACACTTAGATTTTCAATCTCTTTAGCTTTATATTTAGCACTAATCAGGTTAAGCATTTCTTTCTCTGTATAATTTTGTCTTACTACGTAAACAGTAGTATCAACAAACTTTAATAATTCAAATGCGTCTGCAACTAAACCTACAGGAGGCGTATCTAAAACGATGTAGTCGTATTTTTTCTTTAACTCGGTTATAAAATTAACCATAGTTTCTCCAATTAATAATTCAGATGGGTTTGGAGGTATTGGACCTGAAACAATTAAATCCAAATTTTCAACTTTTGTATGATGGGTAATATCTTTTAAAGACTTATCGCCAATTAAATAGTTAACAACTCCAACATCATTATTCACCTCGAAATCATCAAATATTTTTGGCTTACGCAAATCAAGTCCAACAATAACCGTTTTTTTATCACTCAAAGCAAAAACACTTGCTATATTTATTGAACAAAAAGTTTTTCCTTCTCCACTAATAGAAGAGGTTAACATAACTGTTTTGGCGCCTTCAATTTTATTTTTATTATAAAAAAAGGACAAATTAGACCTTATAGCTCTAAAAGATTCTGAAATAGGAGATTTAGGTTTTTTTAAAACTATTAAGTTATTTTCTTCATTGTGTTTGCCAACAACACCTAGTAAAGGTATTTTAGATTGAGATTCAATATCTTCTGGACTGTGAAATTTCTTATCTAAAAAAGTAACAATAAAAGCTAATGCAATAAATGGTATTAATGCAGCAAAAACTCCAAACACATATCTAATATTTAAATCTACCGTATTTCTAGGCTGACCAATATCTTTTGCTGGTTCTATCAATAATATATCTGACACATTACTAGCTTTAATTAAATCTGCTTCACCTCGCTTTTTTAAGTACAAATTATACGTAGCTTGGCTAAGTAGATATTGTCGCTCTATAGCCTGAAGTGTTTGTTCATTTTCTGGCATTAAAGCAAATTGATTCTCTAATTGATATATCTTTGTATTTAAATTTTTAATTTGAAAATTCAAATTACTTTTAACGGCCTTTATATTTTCTAACAAGACAATTTTTAAGGCTTCTATTTGCCTATTTAAGTCCACAAATACTGTAGCATCACTCTTAACTGAATATTCTAAGTTAGATTTCTCTACAGATAGCTGGGTTATTTTAGAAACATTTGTTGATATATTGCTCTCTGTTACTCCTTCTAAAGCCGGAGCAGGAAAGCTTGTAAAATCATTACTAGTTAATAAATAGTTTTTAAGAATATTATAAGAAACTTTAGTTTCTTCTATACTTTCTTTTTCTGTTTCAAATGTCTGCTTTTTACTAGATAACAATTTACTTTCACTATCTATATCAAAAATTTTATTTGCTCTCTTAAATTCATTTAAAGAATCTGCTTTAGATGTCAAATCGCCTTTAACCCTACTTAACTGTTTATCTATAAAAGCTATGGTTTTTGTAGCATACTCGTTCTTTTTTTCTAATTGATCTTTATCAAGTATAGATATTGAAGTATTCAAATAATCTACAATTTTTTGCTTATTTTTATTTGTTAACCTTAATGTTAATAAAGGTGAGCCAGGTTCATTTTTAACGGTATACACACTATTTAAACGTGAGACTATTGCATCAAAATTATTAAATCTAATAAAAAACTCTTGCCCTTTAATTACTTTACGATTTGGCAGTAAATTAAGTTGTCCTTTCAAAAATGGTAGATTAATATAATCCCCAATTTTATAGCGCTTTTTTATAGACTTCTCAGCTACTGGTAAGTTATTAAACGTTTTATTTACATATTCTTGAGCTCTAACCGTATTTTGATCTTTATTAAAGTTAACTTCTAAATCGAATTCATTCTCTGAAACAAAAGTAATTTTATGTAATACATTTATTGCTTGATAAGCTTCTTTATCAATCTGAAACTTAAAAGGCACTTGACCATATACGTCTGCTTTATAAAAGCGACCTTGTTTTAAATAAGAAAAAAACAATTCTAAACTATCTACAACTTTTTCATGATGTTTTCTAGATTTTAATTCTAGTAAAACATTTTGAACTTTACCAGAAATACCGCCATAATTAAAAATAAGACTCGTGTTATTAGTAAAAAGCGGATTTTTATCGTCTTGAACAGAAACCTGAGAACTCAAAGTATAAGGAAATTCTCTTCTAATATTTTGATGGTAAACGACATAAAGCGCAATTATTAAAACCAACAAAAACCATTTCCAATAACTTAATAAGCGAAAGAAAAAAGATTTAAAATCAAAATTCAAACTTATAGCATCATCCTTAAAACCTAAATCATTCATAATATCTATAAGTTACGTGCTAAAAAATAAGTAGAAACTAGTACTGACAAAATAGAAGCTACGGTTCTAAAAGTTTCGGTTGCAGTTTGTCCTGCACCTAAAGCCTTACGTTTTAATGGTTTTACTAATATAATATCGTTTGGCTTAATAAAATAAAATTCAGATTGCATTGCTGCAATATCTGTAACATCAATATGATGAATTTTTTGGCCTTCGGGATATTGTCTAATAATCAAAACATCCTTTCTATCTCCAGTTTGTGCAATATCACCTGCGTTTGCAATTGCTTCAATAATATTAACACGATCTTGGAATAAGACCTGGCTTCCTTTTCGTCCAATTTCCCCAATAGTGGTATATTTTAAACCTGGTAATTTTACAGTAACATATATTTGAGCTGTCTCTTTAAAATAGGATTCATACAACAATTCCTTAATTTTAGTTTCTATCTCTTCAAGAGTAAATCCTAAAACGTTTATTTTACCCAAAACAGGAAATTCAATATTACCATGTAAATCAACTGTATTACCACTAAAATACAAATCTTCTTGAGAGTTACCTGGAGTTACTGTTGTTTGATTAAATATCTCTGTAACTTTCTGAACATCTTCTCCTTGAGTTTTTACAGATATTTTTAACTGGTCATTTATTTGCAACCTATACGGCTTAGAAGCTTCCTTAATTGCTAAAGAATCTTCCACAACAGTACCTTTATCTTGAAGATACACAACATCTCTATTCGTAATACAAGAGCTTAAAGAAAAAATAATTAAAACAATAAAAAGCAGAGATTTAAAACTCATTTTCGTTTAAAATTGAATGAACACAAATATAAGTTTTAGCCACTAATAACAAAACTTTAAAGCGGTTTTTATAAATTTTGTCCTTAATTTGCAGCAAAATTTATATTGTGAATTATCTTAACGTAGAAAACATATCAAAATCTTATGGCGAACTATCTTTATTTAAAGATATTTCTTTTAGTGTACATAAAGATCAAAAAATAGCATTTGTAGCTAAAAATGGCTCTGGAAAAACGTCTATTTTAAATATGCTTGCTGGTTTAGACAATCCAGATTCTGGTAATATTATTTTCAGAAAAGATGTTAAAATTTCTTTTCTACCTCAAGAACCCATTTTAAATCCTGAATTAACCGTTGAGGAAAGCATTTTTGATGTTGAAAATGATACACTTAAAATTATAAAAAACTATGAAAAAGCATTACTTAATCCTGAAGATGAAGACGCTTACCAACGTGCTTTTGAACAAATGGAAATTAATAACGCTTGGGATTTTGAAACACAATACAAGCAAATTCTTTCAAAATTAAAACTAGATAATTTAGAGCAAAAAGTAAGCACAATGTCTGGCGGACAAAAAAAACGTTTATCATTAGCTAATGCACTAATTAACAAGCCTGATTTATTAATTTTAGATGAGCCCACAAACCATTTAGATTTAGAAATGATCGAATGGCTAGAAGCTTTTTTTGCAAAAGAAAACATTACCCTTTTTATGGTTACGCACGATCGCTATTTCTTAGAACGTGTTTGTAACGAAATAATAGAATTAGATCACGGAAAAATGTATAATTACAAAGGTAATTATAGTTATTATTTAGAAAAAAAGGAAGCTAGAGTTGCGCAATTTGAAACAGAGACCAACAAAGCAAAACAACTTTATAAAAAAGAGTTAGGCTGGATGCGCAAACAACCTAAAGCACGTACCACAAAATCTAAATCTAGAATAGACGATTTTACAGAAATTAAACATAAAGCACACCAAAGACGCAAAGATCACGTTGTAGAATTAGAGCTTAACATGGAGCGCTTAGGTAGTAAAATAATAGAATTTCACAAAGTATCAAAAGCCTTTAAAGACAAAAAAATATTAGATCAATTTGAATATAATTTTCAAAAAAGTGACCGTATAGGTATTATTGGAAAAAACGGAACTGGAAAATCTACCTTTTTAAATATTTTAACTGGCACTATGCAACCAGATTCTGGTAAAGTAATTACTGGCGACACTATTAAATTTGGGTATTATACACAAAGTGGAATTACACCAAAACCAGAACAAAAAGTAATAGATATACTTAGAGAATATGGAGATTATATTCCTCTAAAAAAAGGAAGAACCATTAGCGCACAACAATTATTAGAGCGCTTTTTATTTGACAGAAAAAAACAGTATGACTTTGTTGAGAAACTTAGTGGTGGAGAACGCAAACGCTTATATTTATGTACCGTTTTAATTCAAAATCCAAACTTTTTAATTCTTGATGAACCAACAAACGATTTGGATATTGTTACCTTAAATGTTCTTGAAGATTTTCTTTTAGATTTCCCTGGTTGTTTAATGGTTGTATCTCATGATCGTTATTTTATGGATAAAATTGTAGACCATTTATTTGTTTTTAGAGGAAATGGCTTAATTGAAGATTTTCCAGGAAACTATTCAGATTTCAGAGCTTATGATAGCAGTAAAGATCCTAAACCGGAACTAAACACAGCATCTAAAGAAACCGTAAAAGAAAAGCAATCTTGGAAAAAAGATAACAATAATGCGCTGAGTTATAACGAGCAAAAAGAATATAAAAACTTAGAAAGCAAAATAAAAAGCTTAGAGCTTGATAAAATTGAATTAGAACAAAAATTTTTAAATCCAGATTTAACACAAGATCAAATTTTAGAATTATCATCTAAAGTGCAAAAAGTAATAGATTCTATTGATGAAAAAGAAATGCGCTGGATGGAATTAACAGAAAAATTAGAAAATTAGTATTCTAACTATAATCCCAAATAAAAGTGCTTCACCAAGTAAAATCATATATTAAATTTCTAATAAAGTCAACCAATAAACATGGTGTACATTCGCCATTTGTTTTTGATTTGGTTACAAAATGTTTTTATGATACAAAAAAGCATTCAGTTTATAACGATTTAGAACAGTATAAATACAACCTATTAAATAGTAAAGAAAGTATTGAGGTTACAGATTTAGGAAAAGGCTCTAGAGTATCAAATAAACTTTCTAGATCTATAAAAAGTATTGCAAAAAATGCAGGTAGCACAAATAAAAGAGCACAACTACTCTTCCGTTTATCTAACTATTTTAAACCTAATAATAGTTTAGAATTAGGAACGTCTTTAGGTATTGCAACTTACGCATTACACAAAGGAAATATAGAAGGAAATATTACATCTATTGAAGGTTGTCCAAACATAGCAAGCTTTACAACTCAAAATTTAAAACAAAATAACACCAAAAATATCTCGATTATAAATTCTGACATCTCTAATAGCTTAGATAATTTCAAGGATGAAGTATTCGATTTTGTATTCTTAGATGGAAACCATCAAAAAAAGCCAACATTACAATATTTTGAATCGCTTCTAAATAACATTAAAAACGATTCTATATTTATATTTGATGATATTTACTGGTCTAAAGAAATGACTGACGCCTGGAATATTATAAAAAAACACCCAAAAGTTACTGTAACCATTGATTGTTTTTGGTGCGGTTTTGTGTTTTTTAGAAAAGAACAAGAAAAAGAACATTTTGTAATTAGACTCTAAATCATCTAATTTTTAACAAAAACCATTAAAACATAATAATCAAATTTATAACTTCGTCTATATAAATTCTTTATACATACAACTACAACATAAAAACTATCAGAAATGAAAGTATATACTAAAACCGGAGATAAAGGTACAACTGCATTATTTGGCGGCACAAGAGTTCCAAAACACCATATTAGAATAGACAGCTACGGAACTGTAGACGAGTTAAACTCACACATTGGTTTAATTCGTGATCAAGATATTAATGAGCTTTACAAAAACGTATTGATAATTATTCAAGATAAACTATTTACCGTTGGCGCTGTTTTAGCTACAGATCCAGAAAAAGCAACCTTAAAAAATGGAAAAGAGCGCTTAAATATTCCTAAAATAACAGAAGAAGACATTAAATTACTGGAAGATGAAATGGATACAATGAACGAATCTCTGCCTCCAATGACACATTTTGTTTTACCTGGAGGACATTCAACCGTGTCATATTGTCACATTGCACGCTGTGTATGTAGAAGATCAGAACGCTTAGCATCAGCACTAAACGAAATGGAGCCATTTTTACCAGAAGCACTAAAGTACTTAAATAGACTATCTGACTATCTTTTTGTATTGGCACGAAAGTTGTCCAATGATTTACAAGCTAATGAAGTAAAATGGATTCCGGAAAAACACTAGGTTAGCACGTTCATTAACAGCAATAATTTATAGAAAAATTTGTACTAATTTAATGTTAACAAAATTATAACACGGAATTAATTAACATTTAGCTTGCATATTTCAACTAAAAAATTATTTTTGCAAAAATTAAAATATACAAATACATGTATTGGACTTTAGAATTAGCATCTTATTTAAGTGATGCACCTTGGCCAGCAACAAAAGACGAGCTTATCGATTATGGAATAAGAACCGGAGCACCTTTAGAAGTTGTAGAAAATTTACAATCTATTGAAGACGAAGGTGATGCTTACGACTCTATAGAGGAAATTTGGCCAGACTATCCTACAGAAGAAGATTATCTGTGGAACGAGGACGAATATTAACACTCATAAAAAAATCTAAAAAAGTCTCTTCCTTGAGGCTTTTTTTTATGTTTTTATTCTAACTATACCAACTACTCTATGTATATTTAGCATCAAAATAAATCAATTAAATAACAAACCATTTGCAGTACCCAAAAGCACTGTTTTAACAATATATAATTATGAGTTTTTTAGATTCAGTATTAAAACTTTTTGTTGGAGATAAATCCAAGCAAGATGTTAAGTCTATAATGCCTTTAGTAGAGAAAGTAAAATCTTTTGAATCTGCTTTAACTGCATTGTCTCACGACCAATTAAGAGCAAAAACATCAGAGTTTAAAGCCAAAATTGCAGAAGCTAGAAAACCTTTTAACGACAAGATTGATGTGCTTAAAACTGAAGCTGATGCTACAGAAGATATAGACAGACGCGAAGACATCTATCAAGAAATTGATAAAATTAAAGATGAGTCTTACGCTGCAAGTGAATTAATTTTAACAGATATTCTTCCTGAAGCCTTTGGCGTAGTTAAAGAAACTGCTAGACGATTTACTAATAACACACAAATAGAAGTTACAGCTAACGAGTTTGACCGAATAATTTCCGGCAAAAAAGACAATGTTGTTCTTGAAGGCGATAAAGCTATTTGGGCAAATTCTTGGGATGCTGCTGGGAAAGAAGTGACTTGGGATATGATCCATTACGATGTTCAGCTAATTGGTGGTATTGCAATGCATCAAGGTAAAATTGCAGAAATGCAAACTGGAGAAGGAAAAACATTAGTAGCAACTTTGCCCGTTTACTTAAATGCATTAGCAGGAAAAGGAGTTCACTTAGTAACCGTAAACGACTATTTAGCGAAAAGAGATAGTGCTTGGATGGCTCCTATTTTTGAATTCCATGGCTTGAGTGTAGATTGTATTGATTATCACCAACCAAATTCAGACGCAAGAAGAAATGCCTACAATGCAGATATTACTTATGGTACAAATAACGAATTTGGTTTCGATTATTTACGTGATAATATGTCTCATTCACCAGACGATTTGGTACAACGTCCACATCATTATGCTATTGTAGATGAAGTTGATTCTGTATTAGTAGATGATGCAAGAACACCATTAATAATCTCTGGCCCTATTCCACAAGGAGATAGACATGAGTTTACTGAGCTAAAACCACAAGTACAAAACATTGTATCTGTACAACAAAAATATTTAGTTAGTGTTTTAGCTGAAGCGAAAAAGCAAATAGCTAATGGAGATATTAAAGAAGGGTCTTTTCAGTTATTAAGAGTTTATAGAGGTATCCCTAAAAACAAAGCATTAATTAAATTTTTATCTGAAGAAGGAATTAAATTATTACTTCAAAAAACAGAAAACACTTATATGCAAGATAACAACCGTGAAATGCCAAAGGTAGATGCGGAATTGTACTATGTAATAGATGAAAAAAACAATCAGATTGAGTTAACAGATAAAGGTGTTGATTATCTTTCTGGTGAAGAAAATCCAGACTTTTTTGTATTACCAGAAATTGGTTTAGAAATTGCTAAAATTGAAAAACAAGGATTAGCAACAGAAGAGGAAGCAGAATTAAAAGAAGAACTTTTTAAAGACTTTAGTGTAAAATCTGAACGTATTCACACCTTAAATCAACTTTTAAAAGCTTACGCATTATTTGAAAAAGATAACCAATATGTGGTTATGGAAAATAAAGTAATGATTGTTGATGAACAAACTGGTCGTATTATGGATGGTCGTCGTTATAGCGATGGTTTACACCAAGCGATTGAAGCAAAAGAAGATGTTAAGATTGAAGATGCTACACAAACGTTTGCAACAGTAACACTTCAAAATTTCTTTAGAATGTACCGTAAACTATCTGGTATGACAGGTACTGCGGTAACAGAAGCTGGAGAATTATGGGAAATCTACAAATTAGATGTTGTAGAAATTCCAACTAATAGACCAATTGCAAGAGATGATAGAGAGGATTTAGTTTACAAAACTAAACGTGAAAAATATAATGCTGTAATTGATGAAGTAACAAAATTATCTCAAGCAGGAAGACCAGTTTTAATTGGTACAACTAACGTAGAAATTTCTGAACTTTTAGGAAAAATGTTACACATGCGAAAAGTACCTCACAATGTACTTAACGCAAAGTTACATAAACGCGAAGCAGATATTGTTGCGGAAGCAGGACAACCAGGACAAGTAACTATTGCAACCAATATGGCAGGTCGTGGAACAGATATTAAATTAAGTGATGCTGTAAAAGCAGCTGGAGGATTAGCAATTGTAGGTACAGAACGTCACGATTCTCGTCGAGTAGACAGACAACTACGTGGTCGAGCTGGTAGACAAGGAGATCCAGGAAGCTCTCAATTCTATGTTTCTTTAGAAGATAATTTAATGCGTCTTTTTGGTTCGGAACGAATTGCAAAAATGATGGATAGAATGGGATTAAAAGAAGGTGAAGTCATTCAACATTCTATGATTTCTAAATCTATTGAACGCGCGCAGAAAAAAGTAGAAGAAAATAACTTTGGTGTTAGAAAACGTCTTGTAGAATACGATGATGTTATGAATGCGCAACGTGAAGTAGTTTACAAACGTAGATATAATGCATTATTTGGAGAACGCTTAAGTGTAGATATTGCCAATATGGTTTATGATACTGCAGAAGTTATTGCAGATACTAATAAAGCTACTAATGACTTTAAAAATTTCGAATTTGAATTAATTCGTTATTTCTCTATGAGTTCTCCTATTACAGAAGCAGAATTTATAAAATTATCTGGATTAGATATTGCTCAAAAAGTATACAAAGAAGCTTTTGCTCATTACAAATCTAAAATGACAAGAAATGCAGAAGTAGCTTATCCTGTAATTAAAAATGTTTATGAAACACAACGTGATCAATTTAAGCGTATTGTTGTACCATTTACAGATGGCGTAAAATCTTTACAGGTAGTAACAGATTTAGAAAAAGCATATCAAACAGAAGGAAAACAACTAGTTGTTGATTTTGAAAAAAATATATCTTTAGCAATTATTGATGATGCTTGGAAAACGCATCTACGTAAAATGGATGAATTAAAGCAATCTGTTCAATTAGCTGTTCACGAACAAAAAGATCCATTATTAATTTACAAGTTTGAAGCTTTTGAATTATTTAAAGGAATGATTGATAGTGTAAACAAAGAAGTTATTTCGTTCTTATTTAAAGGGGAATTACCTCAAGAAACAACAAACGCTATTACTGAAGCTAGAGAAGTTAAGAAAAATGAAAAACTTAACTTACAAAAAGATGAAATTCAAAATCTGGATCAGCGCTCTGCTCAAAACAGACAAGCTGGACAAACTCAACCTGAAAAACAAATTGTAGAAACAATTGTTAGAGATCAACCAAAAATTGGTAGAAACGATAAAGTTACTATTAAGAATGTAATGACAGGAGAAAACAAAACGGTAAAATACAAACAAGCAGAACCTTTATTAAATGGAGGAACTTGGGTTATTGTAAATTAAGCTCTATATATTTTACAAAAATCCCAAAACAAATGTTTTGGGATTTTTTTTTATGAAAAGTATTCATTTAAAATAAAAGATTTAAAACACTTCCAATCTACTAATTACAACTATCTTTGCGCTTTATTAAAAATTTTCTATGAAACGCGTTAAAGAATACAGAACATTATTTGCTGCAGAGCCAAATTCAACTTTAAAAGAATTAAAAACTTCTTATCGTAATTTGGTTAAAGAATGGCATCCAGATAAATTTCAAGCTGACGATGAAAAAGCTAAAGAAGCTGAATTAATGGGGCGTAAAGTTATTGATGCTTATCATTTTTTAGTTAGTATTGCTCCAGAAACTAAAGCAAAGAACTTAGATGAATATACAAAGACCATAACAGAATCTGGTGTAGCGGATTTCCAACATAAAGGCGTATTATTAGAAGTTACATTTGTTGATGGAACCACTTACGAGTATTTTGGTGTACCAAAAACAATATATATAAAAATGTGCCAATCAGATAAATTGGTACGTTTTTGTAAAAGAAATATATTCAACTCATACCTATACAGAAAATCTAAAAAGAGTTTACAAGAAGCTTAACCTATAATTCTTATTAGAATACATTTGAATCTCCGGCTAATTTCGCATAAATTAGTCGGAGATTTTATTTTAACCCAATGCGTTTAAATCAATACTTAATTACAAATAATCCATCAATTAAAATTGAAGGGTTTAACACACAATTATTTAATGGTTACACAATTCATTCAGATACTAGTTTAAAAACTTCCTTAAGCTACAAATTAAATAACATCTGTATTATAGGGTATATTTTTAACCCTATAACAAATGAAAATTGCACAAAAAATATTGCAGATATTTTATCAAATTTAGACAATGAAGATGCTATCTTAGAATATATAGAGCAATGCTCCGGCAGGTTTTTAATTCTTTTTAAAACTAATAATGACATAAAAATTATAAACGACTTTCTTGGAACAAGGCGTGTTTTTTATTTTAAAGAAAACGCAAATCATTATATAAGTTCTTGCGATAAACTTCTTTTAGGTTATTCACAAAAAAAATTAAATATTAATTCAAAAGTTAAGGACTTAAAAGACAATGCGTTGTTTTTAAAAGTGCAAGAACATTTATTTGTTGGTGATACAGAGTGGGATCAAGATTTTAAAATTCTACAACCTAATCATATTCTAAACATAAATTCTTTTAAAGCAAACCGAATTAAAATTTACTGCACAAAAAAACTATTAGTTCCAGAACTTGTTACTTTAAATGCAAAAATAATAGACCGTACAATAAAACATATAGATAAAATTGGCAGTTATAAAATTGCCTTAACAGCAGGAATAGATTCTAGAGTTCTTGTTGGATCGGTAATTAAAAACAAATTAAAATCCGTTTTCTTTACATTTACGCGTAATGATGCTTATGTTAAAAGAGATAACATTATTGCTGAAAAAATTTGTAAGACATTTAATTTAAAGCACCAATCAATTAAATTAAAACCATTAACAAATGAATTTTTGAATGAATATAAATCACAATTTACATTTCCAAGAATTTTGGGTAAAACTAAAAACATACAATGGCTTAAATATAATTATAACAAAAAATATATTATTACTGCAAATGGTGCTGGTATTATAAAAAGCCCACATAATTATTTATTTAAAATTAAAGATTATAGAGACAAACGTATTGGTCATTTACAAAACGAAGATGAAAAAAAAGACTACTTAAATAAATGGATTAATTCAAACAAAGACTACATTAAAAAATATAATTTCCAAGCTAGTGATTTGTTTTATTTGGAAGAGATACTTTCTAAATTTGTTGCTAAATGGTCTTACGAATTAGATTTTTCAAATGTTGAAGACATATCTCCATACAACAACAAATATCTAATTTACTCTATCCTGTTTAACACTACACCTATTCAAAGACCTAAATCTGGAGCCTTAATTCAAAAAGAACTCTTATCTTATTACGATAAAAAACTGCTTTCAATACCAATAAATCCTAAAATTTTAAAAGATTATATCAAACAAATTTTATTATATAATCAAACAAAAAAAATAATACAACCGCTATTATATCGTTTAAAAAAACAAAAAACATATATTATATTAGTTTAACCTATTAAACACTCAATACGTTAACTAGCTTAAACCTTACTAAAACTAGTATGTACATCAATCTTTTTTTTACACATTTTTCATTTAACTTTTTTAGTATTACAACTTCATTATTTAATTTAGATTTTTCTTCTTTAAGTGTTAACTTAACATCTTTTGGAATATTTAATAGTCCACAGTTTTAGCATTAAAGGACTTTAAAGTATCTTTGATTTAATTACAATTTACTTAAATGAAACGCATAATTTTTATATTAATTATAGTAGCAATAGCTGTTTTTGGCATTTCTTATTTTAATGATGGCGCTTTTAGCAAGCCTCTAAGTCCAAAAAAAACAGTTGTCTTTGAAGTTGAGGATTTAGAACTTGAAGTATTTTACAACAGACCATCAAAACGTAATCGTGAAATTTTTGGAGCTTTAGTACCTTTTAATCAAATATGGAGAACAGGTGCAAACGAAGCTACTACTTTTGAAACAAACAAAGAATTACATATTGGAAATCAAACTTTAAAAAAAGGGAAATATACCCTTTGGACCATTCCTAATAATGAATCTTGGACTGTTATTTTTAATTCCAAAATGTATTCTTGGGGCGTAGATGAAACTAATAAACCTATGAGAGAAGCTAAATTTGACTCGGTTACTTATAATGTAGATGTTTATAAAATTAATACAGAAGTTGAGCAATTTACAATTGCATTTGATAATTCTACAGATAACTTATTTTTAACAATGGCTTGGGATAATACTAAAATTGAAGTACCTCTTAAAAAGTAGTAAAACTACTTTTTATTTAGTTTTCTATTTGACAAAAACAAAAAAAATGTCTCATAAAAAATCGGCTTTAAACGAAACATCTGGTGTAAATAATCAAAATACAACCAGTAATAAGTCTATTTCGAAAATTAGAGCAAAAAGAAGAAAAAATATAGATGAAGTACTACTTACGGAAAACATTTTAAAAGGAAATATTACAGCCTTAAGTCAAGCTATTACACTAATAGAAAGTAAAAACTCTAAACATAAAACAAAAGCAAAATATATTATAAACAAATGTTTACCAGAAGCTTCTAAATCTGTTAGATTAGGAATTACAGGTGTTCCTGGTGTTGGAAAAAGCACTTTTATTGAAGCTTTAGGAAAATTGCTAATTTCCAAAGGACACAAAGTTGCAATTTTAGCTGTAGACCCAAGTAGCTCTGTTACAAAAGGTAGTATTTTAGGAGATAAAACTAGAATGGAGGATTTGGTAAAAGATCCAGATGCTTTTATTCGCCCATCAGCTTCTGGAGATACGCTTGGTGGCGTTGCTCAACATACTAGAGAAAGTGTTATTCTTTGTGAAGCTGCCGGTTACGATGTTATTATAATAGAAACCGTTGGTGTAGGACAAAGCGAAACCGTAGTACATAGTATGGTTGACTTTTTCTTATTACTAAAATTAGCAGGCGCAGGAGATGAATTACAAGGTATAAAACGTGGAATTATAGAAATGGCAGACTCTATTGTAATTAATAAAGCTGATGGAGAAAACATTAAAGCCGCAAAATTAGCTAAGGTTGAATTTAACAGAGCTTTACATTTTTATCCAGAAAAGGAAAGTAAGTTTCAACCAAAAGTACTTTTAACAAGTGCTATAAAAGATGAAGGAATTCAAGAGGTCTGGGATACTATACTAAACTATGTCAAGATTACTAAGACTAATAATAACTTTGAATCTAAAAGACAAGAGCAAAATAACTTTTGGTTACTCCAAACAATTTCAGATGCTCTAAAAAATGATTTTTTCTCCAACGCTAATATAAAATCAGCTTTAGATTATCAGAAAGAATTAGTGGCATCTAATAAAACGACTCCTTTTGATGCCGCAAAACAGCTTTTGGATTTATTTTATAAAGAGAAATAATATTTATTCTCTAACTAAAGTAAACCTAGACTGTAAATAATTATTCAATCTATAAAATAAGTAGCCTGAAAACCCTCCAAATATAAATCCTGAAAACACATCTAAAGGATAATGTACACCTATATAAATTCTACTATAACCCATAAAAATTGCCCAAATTATTAATCCGTAAATAGCATATCTATATTTATACCTTAAGACTAATCCTGAAAAAACTGCAATTGCCATAGAGTTACTAGAGTGACCGGAAAAGTATCCAAATGGAGAACCACACCAAGATTTAACTAAAACCATTAACCCTTTAAGTTCTTGGGCATAACAAGGTCTTGGACGTTGAAAACCATTTTTAAAAACATTAGTAATTTGGTCTGTAAAGGCAATCATTAAAGCAATAACAACTAAAGTTAGAACAAACATTTTAGTATTTGTTTTTTTAAACATCAAAAATGCTAAAACTGCATAAAAAGGAATCCAATTTATAGACGTTGTATATACCATCCAAAAAGCATCCCAAAAAGGGTAAATACCAGAACTATTTAAGGCTAAAAAAATATTTTTATCAAACTCTAATAATTGCTCTAACATATATTAACTATCGTATTTAGCAACCTCTCTATCGTAAAAAGCTGTAGCTTCATCAATTAAACCTTCCATTTCCATCTCCAATTCTTTCTCATCTTGAGAATCAAAATCCTCAAACCACTCTACGTTATCATCTTCAAGATTAATTATAAATCTTGGAAATTCCGTATGAATTACAAAAATTGCGTTTGGTAAATCTGTATTGTCTCCTAATATAAATTTTGGAAGTTCCATAGTTTTAAATCTCTTAATTGTTTGACAAAATTAGTCTTTTTGTTAGATAGTGAAAGCGTATAAATAATAAAATTGCTGCGCTTGATAATCCAGCTAATAAACCTAACCAAATACCAAAACTACCATACATATCTTCTTTCCCTAAAAACCAACTTATTGGAAAACCAATTAACCAATAAGAAATAAATGTAATTAAAGTTGGGATTTTAACGTCTTGTAATCCTCTTAGCGCACCAAGGACTATAACTTGCAAACTATCGCTAATTTGAAAAATAGCTGCAGCTATTAATAATTGTGACGCTATTTTAACAACCTCAAAATTATCTAAAGCATTTACAATATCTTTAAAATCAACATAGATTTTAGGTAAACTGGTATTGAAAATTAAAAATAATAAACAAAAAACAACAGCAAATATAAACCCAAAAAGAAATATTGAAATGGCAATACGGCGTAATTCAAAATATTGCTTCAAGCCTTTTTGGTTTCCAACTCTAATCATAGCTGCAACACCTAATCCCATTGCAACCATAAATGTCATAGAACTCAAGTTTAATGCTATTTGATTAGCTGCTTGATGGTTTTTACCTAATAATCCGCTTAACCAAATGGCAGACGTAAAAATAGCAACCTCAAAAAACATTTGCATAGCACTTGGTGCTCCAAGCGCTATAATTTTATTTAATTTTTGTTTAGAAAGAGTAAATAGCTTAATGCTTGTTACATAAGCTTTAGATTTCTCTTTCTGTTTTAGAACAAACCACATAAACCAAAGCATTACAAACCTTGAAATTAGTGTTCCAATTCCTGCACCTACAATACCAAGTTCTGGGCAACCGAATTTTCCAAAAATCAGTAAGTAGTTTAATATCACATTAATTATGTTTGCTAATAACGTGGCATACATTGGGTATTTTGTTAAAGATAACCCATCACTAAATTGTTTAAATGCCTGAAAAACTATTAATGGAACTAATGAAAATGCAACAATATCTAAATATGGTAAGGCTAGTTCTACAACCTCTAAAGGTTGATCCATAACATACATCAAAGGCTTAGCAAAATACAACGTTAAAAACAACACAATTCCCAAAACCGTACATAAAAACAAACCGTGTTTAAAAGCAGATTTTCCTTCTTTAAAATTATTAGCAGAATGTGCTTCTGCAATTAATGGCGTTATTGCTGTAGAAAATCCAATACCAATTGATATTGCAATAAACATAAAACTATTTCCAAGTGAAACTGCTGCTAACTCTGCAGTACCAATTTGACCTACCATTATATTATCTATAAAACTCACAAAGGTATGACCTAACATACCAAGCATTACTGGTGCAGATAATTGCCAATTATATTTAAATTCCTTTGTGTAATCTTTTAATTGCATAGGGCAAAAATACAGTTATTTATAAGTTGAACATAAAAATTCTGCGATAAAACAAATACAGCAAACCAAAGGTTTGCTGTATTTGTAATCAATTATATTTTTATTTGCGTTAAAATTGAGAAACAGTCTTTTTAGCTTCATTAAACTCTGTAACAATTTCTGTAACAATTTCGTTTACAGATTTTATTTCGTGAATTAAACCAGCAATTTGACCAATCTCTAATTCGCCTTCTACTAAATCGCCTTCAAACATACCTCTTTTAGCTCTTGCTCTTCCAAGTAATGTTTTTAATTCTTCAGGATTTGTACCTTTTTGATATAACGCAGCAACATCATTATAAAACTTATTCTTTACTAATCTAACTGGCGCTAATTCTTTTAGTGTTAATTGTGTATCACCTTCTTTTGCATCTATTACAACCTTTTTAAAATCAATATGAGCAGAACTTTCTGTACTTGCTACAAAACGACTTCCAATTTGTACTCCATTTGCACCTAAAACCATACAAGCTAACACAGCTTTTCCTGTAGCTATTCCTCCAGCAGCAATTAAAGGTATCGTTAATTTTTCGGCAACCATAGGAATTAAAGTTAGCGTAGTGGTCTCATCTCTACCATTATGTCCGCCAGCTTCAAAACCTTCGGCTACAATAGCATCTACTCCAGCTTCTTGTGCTTTTAAAGCAAACTTAACACTACTAACTACATGAACAACCGTTATGCCTTTATCTTGTAACCATTTTGTCCAGGTTTTTGGATTTCCTGCAGATGTAAATACAATTTTAACGTTTTCTTCTACAATAATATTCATAATCTCCTTTACGTTAGGATATAACATAGGAACATTAATTCCAAAAGGTTTATTGGTCGCCTTTTTACATTTCTGAATATGCTCACGTAACACATCTGGATACATACTTCCTGCTCCAATTAATCCTAATATTCCAGAATTACTTGCTGCAGATGCCAAACGCCAACCTGAATTCCAAATCATACCTGCTTGAATAATTGGATATTTTATATTAAATAATTTTGTGATATTATTTTGCATTTTATCTGATTTTAAAATGTGATTTATAACTTAACTCATTACTCCAGAACCTAGTAATTCATCATCCTGATACCAAGCTACAAATTGTCCTTCGGTTATAGCAGATTGTTTATTTTGAAACTCTACGTATAAACCTTCTTTTGTTTTGTGAAGTGTTGCCTTTTCTAAAGTTTGTCTATATCTAATTCTCGCTAAGACTTCTAGAGTTTCTCCATTTTTAAGTTCTAAATCTTCACGAATCCAATGAATTTCATCAAATACAACAAAAACAACATTATTATATAGTCCTGGATGGTTTTTGCCTTGGCCTGTATAAATAATATTTTCTTCAACATCTGTTTCTATAACAAATAACGGTTCTATAGTTCCACCAACTCCAAGTCCTTTTCGTTGACCTTTTGTAAAGTAATGTGCACCATTATGTGTTCCAACTACTTTCCCATCTTCTTTATTATAATTGATTCGTTTAGCCCTATAAGCTAATTCACTTTCTTTAGAACTAAATCTCGGAATGGATTTATTATATGATAAGAAATCAGCTTCTATTTCTACAATCTCACCGTTTTTAGGTTTTAATTTCTGTTGAAGAAATTCTGGTAATCTCACTTTTCCAATAAAACACAAACCTTGAGAATCTTTTTTATCGGCTGTAATTAAATCTGCTTTAGCAGCAATTTGTCTCACATCAGGTTTCTGTAATTCGCCAACTGGAAATAAAGCTTTTGCTAATTGTTGTTGTGATAGCTGACATAAAAAATACGATTGATCCTTATTATTATCCGCTCCAGCTTTTAATTGATAAACTGTTTTTCCGTTAATTTGTGTTTCAGTTTTTCTGCAATAATGTCCTGTAGCTACATAATCTGCGCCAAGCTCTAAGGCTATCTTCATGAAAACATCAAACTTAATTTCTCTGTTACAAAGTACATCTGGATTTGGTGTTCTTCCTTTTTCATACTCATTAAACATATAATCTACAATACGGTCTTTATATTGCTCGCTTAAATCTACTGTTTGAAATGGTATTCCTAATTTTTGAGCTACTAGCATAGCATCATTACTATCGTCTAGCCAAGGACACTCATCAGAAATAGTTACAGAATCATCATGCCAATTTTTCATAAATAAACCTATAACCTCATAACCTTGCTCTTTTAATAAATAAGCAGCAACACTAGAATCTACGCCTCCAGACAAACCAACAATAACTCGTTTTTTCATTTTCTATTTTAATGGACTACAAAGATAAGTTTTAAATCTAATTACAGTTGATCTATCTTAAACCTTTTTTGTTTAACCTTTTATTAATAAAGTTTAACAAACCATTAAGAATTATTTGTTTAACACTAATCTATATTTGTAAAACAAAACA
>NZ_JBELDZ010000044.1:0-23137 GCF_042094015.1 Aurantibacter sp.
GGATTTAATTAGACCTTTTCAGAATACATTTCAGTATGAGTTTAAAATTTTAAAATTATCTCTTAGAAATTATTTAGAAAACACATTGTCTTTAAACCCAAGAACAGATCAATGGATAATAGATGGAATACAGACCTATGTTTTAATGAAATATGCTGAAACCTATTATCCAAACACAAAAATATTAGGAGACTTAGCTAAAGTTTGGGGCGTTCGTAGCTTTCATGCTGCAGATTTAAAATTTAATGATCAATATAATTTCTTATATCTGCATATGGCTCGTTCTGCAATAGATCAACCTATTGGAATGGCTAAAGATTCATTAATTAAATTTAACAAAAACATTTCTAATAAATATAAAGCAGGAACTGGTTTAAATTATTTAAATGATTATGTTGGTAATAGCGTTATAGATTCTACTCTTTTTAATTTTGTAAAAACAGAAAAGTTAAAACCTATAAACTCAACATATTTTAAAGAAGCTTTAACCAAGGTAACATATAAAAATAGAGACTGGTTTTTTAAAGAATATATAGCTACAAACAATAAAATAGATTACAAGATTAAACGAGTAAAAACTAAAAATGACTCTTTAATTATTACACTTAAAAACTTACGTAATTCTAAAATGCCTTATTCATTTTATGAATTAGAAAAAGATAGTATTATAAGTAAAAAGTGGTTTAAAGGATTTATTGGAGATACAACTATTGTCGTAAAAAACAAGAACCAAACAAGATTTGCAATAAATCACGAAAATACATTTCCTGATTTTAATATGCGTAATAACTTTAAGAATGTAAAAGGTATTTTTAATAAACCTTTACAATTTAAGCTGTTTAAAGACATAGAAAACCCCAACTATAATCAAATATTTTTTATGCCTGAGATAGAATACAATTTCTATGATGGAATAACTATTGGTCCAAAACTGTATAATAAAACGATACTCAGCAAGCGTTTTTTATATAGAATAAGCCCTTTGTATGCAACAAAAAGTAAACAATTTGTTGGTAGTGGTTCTCTGGTTTATAATTTTTTAAATGAAAACGAAGCTAATTTTAAAACAAAATTAGGATTCTCTGGAGAATATTTTAATTATGCTCCAAACCTATCCTATTATACTTACAATCCATATGCAATATTTAGTTTTAGGAATCCAAAAGATTTAAGAGATAATTACTCTAGACGTCTTATTTTTAGATATGTTACTGTTTCAAGAGATGTAGATCCAACTGGCGAATTTGAAACTATTGGCGAACCTAAATACAGTGTCTTTAATGCAAGTTATGGTGAATCTGATCTAAATTTAAAAAACACATTTTCTTGGGGAACTGGTTTACAAATAGCAAAAGATTTTGGTAAAATAACAGCTAGTATTCAGTATAGAAAATTAACAGAAAGCAACAGGCAGTTTAATGTACGCTTATATTCTGGTCTATTTTTATACAATAAAACTACAAATGATTCAGATTTTTTTAGTTTTGCTTTAGATAGACCTTCAGATTATTTGTTTGATTACGATTATTTAGGGCGTAGCGAAACAGAAGGTTTATTAAGTCAGCAATTAATAACTTCAGAAGGAGGTTTTAAATCAAAATTAAGTACGCCTTTTGCTAACCAATGGATTACAACTGCTAACACAAGTACAACGATTTGGCGATACGTTATGGCTTACGGAGATATTGGACTAATAAACAATAAAGGTTTTAAACCTAGACTTGTTTACGATTCTGGAATTCGTTTAAATTTAGTAGAAGATTATTTTGAACTTTACTTTCCTGTTTATTCAAATTTAGGCTGGGAAATAGCTGAAAAAAATTATGACGAACGCATAAGGTTTAAAGTTACTTTGTCTCCAAAAACGTTATTAGGTCTTTTTACAAGACGTTGGTATTAATATACTAATAAAACCTCCAAAGTTAGTATTACTAATTACATTCTCTCCAATGTATTGAACATTTATTGCTGCTCCAAAACGAAACATATTATATTGTGCTCCAAGCCTCCAATAATGATAACTAAAAACATGCTTTTTATTTCCTCCAAATAAAGCTTGCACTCTAAAATAAGGACTAATCTTTTTTTGATTAGTTCTATGCCATTCAAATAATGAGAATAACTCTGCTACACCATTTTTACTTAATTCAACACTTGGTTGCAAAACAAAACCTATTTTATCATTAAAAATTGAATATGAAGACCATAGAATAGGTTTATAACCTCCAAACGATTTTAAATTAGCACCAGTTCCAACATTAAAATTAGTATTAATATTATAAGTAAAAACAGACTGTATAAAATAAATATCAGAAGTAGATTCTACATAATCTATTTCGTAAGAAAGTAAATTAAAAAATCCAAACTTATTCCCTGGAGTTAATTGTTTAGAAACAGTCATTTGGTAAAGACTATAATCATTACCAATCATAAGCTCTAATGGTATTGGAGCTTGTAAAATTTCGTTAGATTTTTTCAACTCTTGACCACTACAAACTATAGTGAACAATAGTACCAACAAAATAAATTTATTTTTCATATCAAAATTCTAAAAAAAATCAAATCTAATTAAAATAATAGTAAAGCAACACAATTTCTGACTTTTAACTATCAATAATCATTAATAATAAAGAAACGTTTCTAATTTGATATACTCAAAACTATTAAATTAAATAATTCATATCAAAAAGCATATTTTTTCATTTTTTAATCAAAATTCATATAAAAAATAGGTTTTTATTACCATATTAATAATTATTTAAGATTTTACAACGTTGTAAAAACAACTTTAATTCACTAAATTTGTGTACTAAACTATAAGTAGATGCAAACCAAAACCACTTCAAAAGAAGAATTATCTTTTAACGACTTTAAAGCCGAAATAATAAACGATTACAAACTTGCTGTAACCAGTAGAGAATGTAGTCTTTTAGGACGTAGAGAAGTGTTAACAGGTAAAGCTAAATTTGGAATTTTTGGCGATGGTAAAGAAATACCGCAATTAGCATTAGCTAAAGCTTTTAAAAATGGAGATTTTAGGTCTGGTTATTACAGAGATCAAACCTTTATGATGGCTATTGGAGCATTAGATATTGAAAGTTTTTTTGCTGGTTTGTATGGTAACACCAACTTAGAACAAGAACCAATGTCTGGAGGAAGACAAATGGGTGGACATTTTGCAACACAAAGTTTAGATCAAAACGGAAATTGGAAAAATCTTACAGCTCAAAAAAACTCAAGTGCAGATATTTCTCCTACTGCAGGACAAATGCCAAGACTTTTAGGTTTAGCCCAAGCATCTAAAATTTACAGAAATGTAGATGGTATAGATACTACTAACTTTTCTGAAAAAGGAAATGAAGTGGCTTGGGGAACTATAGGAAACGCTAGTACTAGTGAAGGTTTATTTTTTGAAACTATAAACGCTGCTGGAGTTTTACAAGTACCTATGGTTATGAGTGTTTGGGATGATGAATATGGAATTTCTGTTCATGCCAGACATCAAACAACAAAAGAAAATATATCGGATATATTAAGAGGTTTCCAGCGCGATGAAAATGCCAAAGGATATGAAATATTAAACGTAAAAGGTTGGGATTATCCAGCATTAATGGAAACCTACCAAAAAGCATCAGAAATTGCACGTACAGAACATGTACCAGTTTTAATTCACGTAAACGAATTAACACAACCGCAAGGACATTCTACTTCTGGTTCTCATGAACGTTATAAAAACGAAGAAAGATTATCTTGGGAACGCGAATTTGATTGTAATGTAAAGTTTCGTGAATTTTTATTAGCTAATAATTTTGCAACAGAAGAAGAATTAGATGCAATTGATAAAGACATAAAAAAACAAGTTCGCGACGGTAAAAAAGCTGCTTGGTCTAATTTCTTAAATCCTATTTTATCTGAGAAAGCATCTGTTCTAAATATTCTAAAATCAGTTTCAAACAATAGCGAGAATAAAGTATTTATAGATAAATTAATAAATACGTTAGAAACATCAAAAGAACCTAATAGAAAAGATATATTATCTACAGCAAGACAAGTATTACGATACGTTGCAAAAGAAAATTTATCAGAAAAAGTACAACTTAAAAATTGGATAAACGCTTATTTTGAAGAAGTTCAACCAAAATATTCTTCAGATTTGTATAACGACTCTGATTCTAAAGCTTCTACAATAAAAGAGGTTTTACCTCAATTTGATACTAACGCAGAAGATGTAGATGGACGCGTTGTAATTAGAGAGAATTTTGATGCCATTTTTAATAAATATCCTGAAGCCTTAATTTTTGGTGAAGATGCAGGAGCCATTGGAGATGTAAACCAAGGATTAGAAGGTTTACAAGAAAAATATGGGGAATTAAGAGTTGCAGATGCAGGAATTAGAGAAGCAACTATTTTAGGTCAAGGTATTGGAATGGCTATGCGTGGCTTACGTCCCATTGCAGAAATTCAGTATTTAGATTACATACTTTACGCCTTACAAATTATTAGTGACGATTTAGCTACCTTACGTTATAGAACAAAAGGAAGACAAAAAGCACCATTAATTATTAGAACTCGTGGACATAGACTAGAAGGTATTTGGCATTCTGGATCTCAAATGGGAGGAATAATCAATTTAGTACGCGGAGTTCACGTTTTAGTCCCTAGAAATATGACTAAAGCTGCTGGATTCTATAATACACTTTTAGAAAGCGATGAACCTGCCATTGTTGTAGAATGCTTAAATGGTTATCGACTAAAAGAAAAAATGCCTACAAATTCTGGTGAATATAAAACACCACTTGGAGTTGTAGAAACTATAAAAGAAGGAACAGATATTACTTTAGTATCTTACGGTTCTACGCTAAGAATTATTTATGAAGCTGCTAAGCAGTTATTAGAAGTTGGTATTAATGCAGAGATTATAGATGTACAAAGTTTATTACCATTCGATATAAACCATAACATTGTTAAAAGTGTCGCTAAAACAAACCGTTTAATGGTTATAGATGAAGATGTTTCTGGTGGCGCAAGTGCATTTATTTTAGATAAGATCTTAAACACACAAAACGCTTACAAACATTTAGATAGTAAGCCGTTAACATTAACAGCTAAAGAGCACAGACCAGCTTATGGAACAGACGGAGATTACTTCTCTAAACCTTCTATAGAGGATGTATTCGAAGCTGTTTACAAGGTGTTTAACGAAGTGAACCCTACAGAATTTCCTGCTTTAAGATAATTTATTATTTCAATCATATCTAAAAAGACGCTTTTATAATGAAAGCGTCTTTTTTATTTTAATTGTCAAAATGTTATAAAAAAACAATTAAATTAGTTGTTCTTTAATAGCACCTAGGAAGCATTTATAATTGTTAGCTTTAAATAAATTAATATGTTAGACCCTTTAAATGAGTTAATTGAAGCTGAAAAAAAGGCTGAATTACTATTTCAAGAAATTGAAAGTAGAAATCTTGTTATTCCTGGTAAAACAGAAAAACTATTAAACACTGAAGTTTTTAACTTAGCATTTGAACTTTTTGGAATTAAAAAATTTTGGCATAAACGAATCGTTAGGGCTGGAAAAAACACATTACTTCCATATAAAGAAAACCCACCTAATTTAACAATTCAAAAGGACGACATTATGTTTTTTGATTTTGGACCTGTATTTGAAAACTGGGAAGCAGATATAGGGAAAACATATGTAATTGGTGCCAATGAAAAGAAGTTAAAACTAAAAAAAGATGTTGAGTTAGCCTGGAAAGAAGGAAAAGATTATTACTTAAAAAATAAGGCTACATTAACTGGTGCAGATTTTTACAATTACACTAAAAATTTAGCAAAAAAATACGGCTGGGAATATGGCAATGAGCATTGCGGCCATTTAATTGGTAATTTTCCACACGAAAAAATTCTGGGTGAAGAAGAAATCAATTACATCCATCCTAATAATAATTTATTAATGTCTGAAAAAGATATTAATGGTGAGGAACGCTTTTGGATTTATGAAATTCACTTTGTAGACTACAATCTAAATATAGGTGGCTTTCATGAACAATTATTATACACTAAATAAGTTAAAATATTAAAAGATGCTTTTTAACTAAAGTATCTTTTTTTTGTGCACTTTTTTAGAAGCAATTTCCAGCTTTCGGTACTCAATCTTTTTTGTGCATAACTGCAACACAAAAAAGGATTTCAAACAAATACCTCTATCTGGGCTAAAACAATACAATAATTAATAAACTGTAATGCCATAATTTTAATAGCAATTAAAAAGATTAAAAAAAAACTCAAGGTTCTTCTAAAGCGTTTAAAAAGGGATTGTAAAATTAATATCATTACCTTGACTATCAGTTATAATAGCATAAGATGCACTACCAATTGCACAGGGAAGGTCAAGAGAACCTGTTACCCCATTTTGGTAAGAGCCAGAAGCCACTTGAGTAGAACCATTAAAAAGTCTAATAGTAACGTTAGTAGAATAGTCATCAATTAAAATAAATGAGTATTCAGACCTATATGAAAAAGTACTAGGACAAAAAAACGTGTCTTCAGTCCAAGAAGAAGTAGTTGGAGGTATACGATCTACGTATACAATATTACTTTCTCTATAATTACCTGCAGCATCGTAGGCTCTAATAGAAAAATTATCTGAAACACCAAGTGGCATTGAATAAGAAAAGACCGTACTTGAGACACTAGTGTATAATACCCCATTTTGCATGATATCATAACGAACTACTTGTACATTATCAAAAGATTGGGTCCACCGCATTAATCCCGGATTGCTTGAACTCATAGGGTTAAAACTAAATGCAATGGGAGGAGTAGCATCTTGTGTGACTAATACAAAATTTGCACTGGCATCAGATACGTTTCCTGCAGCATCTTTTGCTCGTATAGTAATATTATTACTTCCAATAAAATATAAGCCTCCTAAACTAAAACTTGGTACTGTAGTCAAATATTCAGAACCGTCACTGTTTACTATATATTCTAATACGCCAACATTATCTGTAGATGCATCCTAAGATAAATCTGCAGTAGTTTCTGTAATATTTGTGGCAATAAAATTAATTGGAATTGAAGGTGGCGTAACATCTTGTGTGACTAATACAAAATTTGCACTGGCATCAGATACGTTTCCTGCAGCATCTTTTGCTCGTATAGCAATATTAGTACTTGCAATATTAGGTAAGTTAGTGAATTGATAACTTGGTGTTGCAACCGTTGTAATTAATAACCCATCTTGATATATTTCGTATGAATCCACACCAACATTGTCAGTAGATGCATCCCAAGATACATCTGCAGTAGTTTCTGTAATATTTATTGCAACAATGTTTAGAGGTACAGATGGTGCTTCGTTATCCGCTGGAGTTACCCACGTTGGAGCACCTTGCTCCCAACTTAATATTTGACCTTCTTGTCCATCTAAAGGAATACCATTACCCGCGGTTTTTGTATGCAAGGCATAAGGGACACTTAATAATTGACTTGTGCCTAAACTGGAGTATGCTGTTCCATTTGCGAGATCTATACTTACTTCTAAAAAATGAGACTTAGCTCCCCAAATAATATCTGCAAAAACATCTGTAGTAGTTCCTTCTCCAACTACTAATGTAAAAGCACTATAACTATTTGTTGTTACTGTATGTGTTTCTGTATAAACTACTGTTCCTGTAAGTAGATCTTCGTGTAATTTAAACTTTACTCCAATTGGCGTACTTACAATAAGATTTCCTGAAGCATTACGTGCTAATGCCTGATAATTAAATCCTTCTGGTGCTTGTGCAAAGCCAATTGCTGTAATTAATACAGTTAATAGTAAAATATAAACCTTTTTCAAACCAAGTAATTTTTAATTAAATTAATTCACTTTAAAGATAATAAAATATCTTAATTATTAAAATAGGCTTATTCCTTTTACTTAACTTAGCTATAAGAATAATAAATTCATACAATGAAAGCAGAATCTGTTGTTACCATACGTAAAGAATTAAAACATAAAACACCAGAAGAGCTACAACAACTTTGTGTACGTTTAGCACGTTTTAAAGCGGAAAACAAGGAGCTTTTAACCTATTTACTCTTTGAATCTGATAGCGAAGAAGCCTATATAAATACAGTAAAAGAATTTATAGATCAACAATTTTCTGACATTGGATCGAACAATTATTATCACATAAAAAAGAGTGTCCGTAAAATTCAAAGAAGTACTAAGAAATTTATTCGCTATTCTAATGTAAAAGAAACCGAGGTTGAACTACTACTCTACTTTTGCAAGAAATTAAAAGCATTTAGACCTTCTATTTCAAAAAATACAACACTTCAAAATATCTATATAAAACAGCTTGAAATAATCACAAAAAAGATTTTAAAACTTCATGAAGATTTGCAATATGATTATAATGAAGAAATTGAAGAGTTAGGTTAATCTATACATTACTTTTTTCTAATTATGCAATATTACCATTTGTTGATCTTACTAAAGCGTTAAGGTATAGTAACCCTCTACCCCATAATTCTAACTAACATTTCTTTAAGTAAATCGCCTTGTGGAACTGCATTAGCATTTACACCTTTACTTTTTAAGTCAAATTCTCTTATTGTTCCAATAACTTGACTTACTTGTCTCATTGGATAATGTTTTGAAGCTGTAATGTAATCTGATACAAAATATGGGTTTATGCCAAGTTTAGACGCTACATTTCTTGGGTTTTTATCTAATAATCCGTGTAATTTTAATAATTGAGAAAAGTAATTAAATAAGATAGAAACCGTTACAACCATTGGATTATCTTTTGGGTTATCGGCAAAATAATGTACTATTTTAAAAGCTTTTATTTTATCCTTAACTCCAATAGCTTTCTGTAACTCAAAATTATTATAATCTTTACTTATTCCAATATTCTCCTCAATATGTTGTGCAGTAATTTGCGTGCCAACTGGTAATACAATTTGAAGTTTTTCTAATTCGTTATTAATTTTACCTAAATCAGTTCCTAAAAACTCTGCTAACATAATAGCAGCCTTAGGTTCTATTGTATAGTTTTTAGGCGATAAAACACGTCTTATCCAGTCTGGAATTTTATTTTCGTATAACTTTTTACTTTCAAAAACAACACCAGTTCTTTTAGCTTCTTTGTATAATGCTTTACGCTTATCTATCTTTTTATATTTGTAACATAACACCAAAATTGTACTTGGTTGCGGATTTTTAGCATAAGCAGATAATTTGTCTATACTTCTAGATAAGTCTTGTGCTTCTTTAACAATAACTACTTGATGTTCTGCCATCATAGGAAAACGTTTGGCTTGTCCTACAACATCTTCTACAGTAACATCTCTACCATACATAACCATTTGGTTAAACCCTTTTTCTTCTTCAGACAACACATTAACTTCAATAAAATCTGATATTTTATCAATATAATAAGCCTCTTCACCCATTAAAATATAAATAGGCTTTAAGTTTTTTTGCTTAATATCTGTTACTATTTGTTTTACGTCTTCCAATGATTTTGGTTTTAGTTGAATTAAATTCAGCCTGGTATTTGTAATTTAAATCTTGTGCTTTACCTTTACTGAGATAAGTAAATTTTAAATGCACGAATTAAATTTCCCACAATATACATTTCGATTCAAAAATAGTAAAAATAAAGTCGCCATATTTGATGAAATACGTAAAAAATTTATCATTCTTCAACCCGAAGAATGGGTAAGACAACATTGTGTACAGTATTTAATTCAACATAAAAACTATCCTAAATCATTAATAAACGTTGAAAAAGAACTTATTATAAACGATTTAAAAAAGCGTTACGACATTGTTGTTTTTAATCCAGATGGTAGTATTTTTCTAGTTGTAGAATGTAAATCGCCAAAAATTAAGATTAATCAGAATACTTTTGATCAAGTCGCACAATATAATTTAAAGTTAAACGCAAGTTATTTAATGGTTACAAACGGATTAAATCATTATTATTGTGAAATGGATTTTATTAACGAACGTTATCAGTTTTTAGAAGATATTCCTGATTATAAATACTAAAAATAAATCTGAACTTTGAACATCGCAATAGTCATATTAAACTGGAATGGAAAATCGCTTTTAGAGCAATTTTTACCATCTGTGGTAAAATACTCTAAAGAAGCCAAAGTTTATGTGGCGGATAATGCTTCTACAGATAATTCTATTTCGTTTATTAAAGCTAATTACCCTAATGTAACTATTTTAGAAAACGCTAAGAATGGTGGTTATGCAAAAGGTTATAACGATGCTTTAAAACAAGTTAAAGAACCAATTTATTGCCTTTTAAATAGTGATATTGAAGTCACAGAAAATTGGCTTAAACCAATAGAAGAAGAGTTTTCTAATGAAGAAAATACAGCTATAATTCAACCAAAAATATTAGATTACAAAAAGAAATCACATTTTGAATATGCTGGTGCAGCTGGCGGATTTGTAGATGCTTTAGGTTACCCGTATTGCAGAGGTCGAATTTTCAACACTATAGAAGTTGATGAAAATCAATACAAATCAGATACTGTTTTTTGGGCTTCTGGTGCTTGTTTGTTTATTAGAAAATCTGTTTTTAATGAACTTAATGGCTTTGATGAATCTTACTTTGCACATTATGAAGAAATTGACTTGTGTTGGCGCGCTTTTAATTTAGGATACATTACTAAATACAATCAAGATTCAATAGTTTATCATGTTGGTGGCGCAACACTTAATGCTTCAAACCCAAAAAAAACAGAACTAAATTTTAGAAATAGTCTTTTTACATTAGTGAAAAATGTAAAAGGCTTATTACTACTCTTAGTTTTTATACGATTAGCTTTAGATGGCGTTGCAGGAATAAAATTTTTATTAGAATTTAAACCAAAACATACTTTTGCTATTATAAAAGCACATTTTAGTTTTTATATAGCCTTACCAAAGTTATTAAAACAACGTAAATCACTTCAACAAAAAAAAGGTTATTATGGCTTAAAAAGTGTTGTTTATAGTTATTTTATTCAAAAAAAGCGATTTTTTAATCAGTTTTAGGGTTTTAGTCAAAGTTTTGTTAAACATTATATTGTCGTTAAAACTTCTTTTATTTTTGACAAAAGTTAACCCAATATCATATTATGAAAAAAATTGTTTTAATGAGTTTTTCGGTACTACTTATATTAAGTTCTTGTGTTTCTAAAAAAGAGTTTGCTGCTTTAGAAGCCAAACATAAAACTACAAAAGACCAATTAAACTCCGCAACCGTAAAATTAAACAAATGTTTATCGGACCAAGCAGCATCTTTAGAAAGAGGAAAACAATTAGAAGCTCGTTTAGCAGACCTAAAAGCAACTAATCAAGATTTAATACAAAGTACAAAAGAGATGACGGTTTTAACATCTAAAGGTGCTAGTAATCTTGAAAAATCTTTAGAAAGTTTAAAAGAAAAAGATTTAAAAATATCTCGCTTACAAGATGCTTTAACTAAAAAAGATAGTGTAACACTTGCTTTAGTTAGTAGTCTAAAAAAAGAAGTAGGTTTAAATGATGAAGATATTCAAATTAATGTAGAAAAAAGTGTTGTTTTTATCTCTTTATCAGACAAGTTATTATTTAAAAGCGGAAGTTACACTATTACTGAAAAAGCTAAGACAATACTAGCTAAAGTAGCAACTGTTATAAATGGAAAGCCAAATTTTGAAGCTATGGTAGAAGGCCATACAGATAACGCCCCATATAAACGTGGTGTTTTAATAGATAATTGGGATTTAAGTGTAAAACGTAGTACTGCAATTGTTAGAGCTTTACAAGATTTAGGTGTTGCTCCAGATAAATTAATTGCTGCTGGACGAAGTAGCTATGTTCCTTTAGTTGAAAATAATTCTTCTGAAAATAAAGCAACAAACAGAAGAACTAAAATTTTAATTCTTCCAAAAATTGATCAATTTTATAATATGATTGAAACTGAAATGAAAAATTTATCTAAAGAGTAAATGAAAAAATACTCTCAAAATTCAGAAAACCTCTAAAGCTATATAATTTTAGAGGTTTTTTTATATTAAAATTTAAATAAAGCTTATTATGCTGTATACATTTTATCACGTAATTCTTTTATTTTTTTGTCTTGCATATACTCATCAAACGTTGTATATCTATCAATAACACCATTTGGAGTAAGTTCTACTACTCTATTTGCTACAGTTTGTGCAAACTCATGATCATGTGTTGTGAACAACATAGAACCTTTAAAATTCTTTAAGGAGTTATTAAATGCTGTAATACTTTCAAGATCTAAGTGATTTGTAGGTTCATCTAATTGCAATACGTTTGCTCTTGTCATCATCATTCTAGATAACATACAACGTACTTTTTCTCCTCCAGATAATACATTACATTTTTTTAATGCTTCTTCACCACTAAAAATCATTTTACCAAGA
The DNA here is from genome assembly GCF_042094015.1 of Aurantibacter sp. NCBI lineage: Bacteria > Pseudomonadati > Bacteroidota > Flavobacteriia > Flavobacteriales > Flavobacteriaceae > Aurantibacter > Aurantibacter sp. The sequence goes on from NZ_JBELDZ010000044.1 coordinate 12,439, forward strand.
AAACCTCTAAGATTAACCTCTTCTCTTTCTTCTTCAGTTTGAGCCCATTGTCTTAACCAGTCTACTAAAGTTAATGTTTCGTCTGTAAAGAAAGAACTATTATCTAAAGGTAAGTAAGACTGTGTTGTAGTTACGCCCCAATTAAATTTACCAGAATCTGCTTTTATATTATTATTTAAAATTTGATAAAATGCTGTTGTTGCTCTAGAATCTCTAGAGAACAAAACGACTTTATCTCCTTTTGCTAAGTTTAAGTCTATGTCTTTAAAAAGAATTTCGCCATCAGTAGAAGCAGATAAACCTTCAACATTTAAAATTTGATCTCCAGCTTCTCTATCTCTCTCAAAAATAATAGCTGGATAACGTCTACTTGTACGTCTAATATCTTCTATGTTTAACTTATCAATCATTTTCTTTCTACTCGTTGCTTGTTTAGATTTTGCAACGTTTGCAGAGAATCGACGAATAAATTCTTCTAATTCTTTTTTCTTTTCTTCAGCTTTTTTGTTTTGTTGTGCATGTTGTCTTGCCGCTAATTGAGATGACTCATACCAAAATGTATAGTTTCCAGAATAATGATTAATTTTTGCAAAATCAATATCAGAAATATGTGTACAAACCGCATCTAAAAAGTGTCTATCGTGAGATACAACAATAACACAGTTCTCATAATTTGCTAAGAAATTTTCTAACCAACCAATAGTTTCATAATCTAAATCATTGGTAGGTTCATCCATAATCAATACATCTGGATTTCCAAACAGTGCTTGTGCTAATAATACACGTACTTTTTGTTTACCATCTAAATCAGCCATTAAAGTATAATGGTGATCTTCTTTTATTCCTAAGTTAGAAAGCATTGAAGCAGCATCACTATCTGCATTCCAACCATTCATTTCTTCAAACTTTACTTGTAATTCGCCAATTTTGTCAGCATTTTCATCTGTGTAATCTGCGTATAAAGCATCTATTTCAGACTTCAATTTATAAAGAGGTTTATTTCCTTTTAAAACTGTTTCCAAAACAGTGTCCTCATCATGTTTATTGTGGTCTTGTGTTAAAACCGACATACGTTTTCCTGTTTCTAAATGTACATGACCAGAAGTAGGTTCTTGTAATCCAGAAATTATTTTTAAAAATGTAGATTTACCAGCACCATTTGCACCAATAATTCCATAACAATTACCGTTATTAAACGTAGTATTAACTTCATCAAAAAGGACACGTTTCCCGAATTGAACAGATAAATTAGAAACTGATAACATACTGGTTTTAAATTTTTAAAGTATTAGTAAAAGCTATTAATTACATTTACTTTTAACATATTTTAATTAAGAATAATATTATTAAAGTAAGTGTGGCGCAAAAGTAGAAAAAAGCCTTTAAATTTATACTATAAACTTAGTTATATTAAGATTTAACAGCGCTTTAACAAGAAAATTAAATCATTAAATTAAATTTGTTAAACACTTTAGATTACAATAATTTGAAACTAAAAATCACTATAATAACAATAGTTACTGCTATAACATGCTTTATTGCCTGTAGAAATGCAACCACTAATAATGATAATACTTATTTTGGTGGTGTTATTTTAAATCCAAATACTAATTTTGTTATTCTTAAAGATTTAGATAATATAACTCTAGATACACTTACTTTAGATAATAAAAATACATTTATACATAAATTTGAAGCTTTTAAACCTGGTATTTATAATTTTTATGATGGTTTGGAATCTCAATCCGTTTTGATTGAAAAAGGAGACAGTATAACTTTTTTATTAAATACCATTAACTTTGATGAGTCTCTTACTTTTTCTGGAAATGGTAGTAAAAAAAACAATTATTTAATGGATTTATTTCTAGAGAACGAAACTCAAGAACAATTTATTCTTAAAATAAGTCAATTAGAACCTCAATTATTTTCTACTAAATTAGATAGTCTAAAAATACTAAAAGAAGAAAAATTAAAAGCATACAAAAAAAAGCATAAATTATCAACTTTATTCACAGAGGTAGCTGAAGGTAATATTTTATATCATCATTATTATTGCAAAGAATTTTACCCATTTGCACGTTTTGACAAAGATGAATTTAATGTGTTTGCTGATTTAGATCCTTCTTTTTATAGTTATAGAAAAAATGTTGATTACAATAATACACTTCTTCAAAACTATCGCCCTTACAGGTCTTTTTTAAGATTCCACTTTAATAATATTGCGTTATCTAGTCATTTTAAACACTCTAAAGATAGTTTATACAATAGTCACTCTTTACATTACAATTTGGATAAACTTAACTTAATTGATAAAAAAATAAAGTCTGAAAAAATAAAAAATGATTTATCTTTTTATTATATGATGCGTTTTTTAAATGACTCTAAGGATGTAAAAGCTTTTGAGACTGCTTTAAACACTTTTAAAAATATTAATACAAATTCTAATAAAGTTGAGAAAGTTAGTAATATAGTTAATTCATATACTAGACTAAAGCCAGGTTACTTATTACCAAATATAGATTTAATTGATAAAATGGATAATATCATAACATTAAAATCGGTAATTTCTAAACCTACTATTATTTATTTTTGGAGTAATAAATACAATTATCATTTAATTGATGCTCACAAAAAAGCTTTAGAGTTAAAGGTAAAATATCCTGAAGTTGAGTTTATTGCAATAAACGCAGATAATATTAGTAGTAGAGAACAAGCTAAAATACTACGCAAAAACAGATTTAACTATATTAATGAGTTTCATTTTAAAAACCCTGAAACTGCTAAAGACATCTTGGCTATTAGGCCGATAAATAACGTTTTTATTGTTAACAAAGATGCAAAAATAATAAATCCTAAAGCAAATATGTTTGCTATAGATTTTGAACAGCAATTGGTAGAATTATTAAATTAAACAAGCTTGATATTCTATTTTTCTAAGCTAACTTCGTTTAACTGCTGATATGAAACATTAAAACGTATTCATATCTTCTTGTTGTAGTGCATTTGAACAAACCTTCGAAATGAATATAAAATTTGTCAAATATTTGGTAATTGTTTTGCTTATAATGAGTTGTGGAAAGCAAGAAACCAAAATAAAGAATTATGGATTTCCAAAAAACGAAAATGGAAGTTTAGACGTGTCTGTTGAATTATCGGAATTTAAAAATTACGGATATTAATTGACAGAATTAGAGAGATAAAATGTAACGATAGTGTTCCGAAAATAGTTATTAAACAAAAAAAGCTAATTCAGAATATATATCCGACTGAACTTTGCGAATCGATAATTTTTGACCCAGATGGAAAACACTATGTTTCTTATACAAAAGGCAAATTCTATAAAGAACATTTTAGCAAAGAAATTAATACAGATTCTTTAGCTTGGACATTAAAGAATGACTTTGCTTATTTTAAAGTAGAAGACGATACTGATGTTATCAAAAGCTACTTTACCATTATCGAATCTAATCGAGAAGAAAAAGTTGACGGAATAGAAAATTTCTTAATAAACCTAACTCAAGAATATGACAAACTAAAAACTGAATTGGAACTGAATATATCATTTTGGGAAGTCGTACCACATATTACACCACCACCAGCATTTGAAAATGAAACTGAACAAGAAAAGGAATAAAAAACGCACCACAACAAAGTATAAAATTAATGGCTGGTTCTAGCCTACTTGGAAAATTCCTGCGGAATTTTCCTCTGGCAAGTATTTATTTACTAAATTAGTTGCTTAAACACGCAACGAAATCATATACGAGACCGTTAAACGAAGGCCTCAAAATTATAAGCCTATTATTTTTAATAAAAATAAAATTAGCTCTAAAAATTTAAGTCAGAATCTAAGCTTACTTTAGGTCTTTGATTTGGTACAATTGAAGATGTATCAAAACCTGAAAAACGTTTCATATAGTATTTAATACTTGTACCAAAAGCATCACTAAATGCATTTTTCCCGTAACTTCTTAAATACTTCTTTACATTTCCAGGACCGGCTAAATGTGCGGCAGCCAAAATACCAGATTCAGTAATTACAGAACCGTTAATTCGTTTTCCAACAAAACGCTTAATGTCTCTTCTTAAAATCCATTTATTACGTTCTGTATTAGCAAAAAATGCTTTTTCTTGCAATTCTGGCGTATTTAAAAATAGATTAGTATCGTAAATACCAATCATTTCTAATGTGGTACGTCCAAACTGGTATTTACCTAAATAGCCTAAAGTGTTTACTTTAGAGTAATCGTTTTGAGATTCTTTAAATCCTAAAACTTCTTTAAAAGCAATTAAAGATTGACCTAAATTTGGTGTAAATGTCTTTTCTTGTTTAATTATTGGCATATTAGACTCATTACAAAGGTTGTAATCTAACTGCATATCTTTTGTAGAAAATAAAGACAAATCAGTATTATACTGAGGTTCTTCTTGTACAGACACTAAAATAAGTGCGATTATACTAACAAATAATAATAAAACTTGAATTTTATTCTTTTTCATAAACTTTTAATTCTTGACATAAAGTCAAAATTTTCAGCGTGCAAATATACACAAATTTATGAACTATTGAAAATCAAGTAGTTAAACCAATGTTAAAAATACATTACGTGAGTGTTTACGAGACCTTTACTATTAATTTCTAATGCTGGAAAAGGAATTTTAATACTATTAAAAACAGAAAAAAGTGTTTTTAAAACGTTAGAATTAGTCTTTATACGTGTTAAATCAACATCCAAACTCAAATAAAATTGTCTTAATCGTTCTTGATTTGGAAAATCTACGTTTTTTGTTTCTCCAGATAACATTCCTGTTGCACCATAACCAAAAGCTACATTTAACCATTTTGGAATCTTTTCTGTCTTAAAAAAAGAATATACGTTAGCGCTTAACCAATAAGTTTGTCCATTATAGTCTTTTAAAATTTCTTCTGTAAATCCGTTTCCTAACTTATTTGGTCTTTGTTTAGCAAAACCAGTTCTATTAAATGAGAATTTAAAAGCAATACGTTGTTCTTTCCAAAGCAATTGCTGACTAATGTATAAACCTGTTCCGGTTGCATTTGCTGCCATATCTGACCAAGAAAATCCCCATTCTTTAGAAAAACCATCAAAAAGTTCTATTACACTTAAATAACCAAAACCTAATGTAGCACCATAAATTAGCTGATTTTTAGGATCTACTCCACTCCATTTTAAACTTTCTGCTCCAAAACGCCCTAATTGATAGGCTGAAAAAGCGTGACCAACTTTATCCATTTGTAGCCATTCTTTACTATCATTTAAAGTATGAAATTTAGAACGTTCAAAATCGTTATACCATAATTGATTTAAACCTATTAAGCTTAATCCAATCACAGATGCTTCAGTTATTACCAAAGTTTTAAGACGTTTAGGATGTAATGTATCGCTAGGTTTTAAAAATGAATTGATGTCGTATTGCGAAAAGCCTTCAACAGTACAAAACATTACAATACAGAAAAGAAGTGTATTTTTCAATATTAACGATTTATTCCAACACTATTTATCCAGCGTACATATTCGTTTTTATTATTATTATGTTGCGCTAAAGTTTTAGCAAATTTATGGTAACCAAAATTCTTCACATTAGCTACAAAATAAAGATACTTATGCTTTTCAGCATTTAAAACAGCATCAATTGCAGAAATATCAGGCATTGTAATTGGTCCTGGTGGAATACTTCTATACTTATATGTATTGTAAGGCGAATCTATTTCTAAATCCTTATAAAGCACCCGTTTTATAACCTGATTAAAATCATTTGAGGTTAATTTTTTAGCATAAATAACAGTAGGATCTGCTTGCAAAGGCATTCCTAATCTAATTCTATTTAAATAAACACCAGCAACTCTTGGTCTTTCGTCTACTTTAGCTGTTTCTTTATGAACAATAGAAGCAATAGTAATTACTTCGTTTTTAGTTAGATTTAATGATTTGGCTTTTTCAGATCTAGATGTATTCCAAAAATTATTGTAAGACTTTAGCATTTTAGATCTAAAAGTTTCTGCAGAGCTATTCCAGAAAAACTCGTAGCTATCTGGTACATACATTCCTATTGCGGCTTGTTTTGTAAAGTTGTTATCTTTCAGGAACTTTTCATCAGAAATAGTATTTAAAATATCTAAACTATCTAAATCTAATTGCTCAGAAATACGTCCAGCTAAATTCTCTAAACGTTCTTGATTGTTAAATGAGATTTTTACGGGTAAATTCTTACTTCTAATAGAATTTATAATAGCATTATTATTCATTCCTTTAGTTATAGCAAAACGTCCAGATCTGATATTAGTTATGTATTGTTTTTGTTCAGCTAAATCATTAAAGCTTTCTATATCAATCAATAACGGTTCTAATTGAGCCTTAACATCTGCATATGTATCTGATTTAGATATATAGATATAAGCCGTTTCACCATTAAAAGAAGTGTTAGCTTTAAGCATTGCATTGTAAACAAAATTTGCAAAATAAGCAGCAACTGCTAAACCAATAATTACAACAGCTACAAGTATTTTTTTAATGTACATAATTAATTAATTGATAAATATATTCGTCTTTATAGGTTCCATTTGTATAAACCCAATCTTTTTTTAATCCTATTTTTTCAAATTTTTGAGTTTCAAATAATTTTATGCTAGCAAGATTATCTGCCGTAACATTACAATGTAACTGATGTAAATCTAAATGTTTAAAACAATAATCTACTACCATTTTTAATGCATTTGTTCCGTAACCCTTGGCTTTATTTTCTTCGCCATAAATTAATATACCAACTCCAGCACGTTTATTTTTTATATCAAAATCGTAAACATCAATTAAACCAACTGTCTCATTATTTAATTTACAAATAACAAAACGTTGTTGTTTAACCTCAAAGATGTCTTTGTGAGCATTTTCTAAATATTCTTTAATTAAAAAACGCGAATATGGTGTTATGGTTTGGCTAACTTCCCAAACGGTTTCATCGTTTTCTATTTGATAAATAAAGTCTAAGTCTTCCGGCTCTAAAGCTCGTAAGTAGCAAGTTTCTGTTTTTAATGTTACCATTCTACTTTACCCTTAAAAACTTGTTGTGTTGGTCCTTCCAAAAACACATTGGTATAACTTCCTTTATCTTCTTTAAATTTAATGGTTAACGTTCCGCCTTGAACTTTAATGATATTTATTAACGATGTAGTTAGCCCTCTTTTATACATTGCAATTGCAACTGCAGTTGCTCCAGTTCCACAAGATAGAGTTTCGTCTTCTACGCCACGTTCATAAGTTCTAATTCTAAACGTTGATGGATTATCTTGTTCAACAAAATTTATATTACTTCCGCCTTTCTTATTATATAAGTCAGAATATCTAATTTTAGAACCCTCTGTTTTCACATCAAATTCATTCAAATTAGAAACTAATTGTACGTGATGTGGCGAACCTGAATCTAAATATGAAAATTTTATATTTTCTTCGACATTAAAAACATCAATCATCTGTAAAGCAATCGTTTCTTCTTTAACAGTTGCATAATGTAATCCATCTATAGCTTCAAAAGTAGTTTCAGAATCAATAATATTTAAATACTGAGCAAAAGCAACAATACATCTTCCTCCATTTCCACACATTGTACTTTCATTACCATCTGCATTAAAATAAATCATTTTAAAGTCTGATGTATCAGAATACTCCAACAAAATAAGTCCATCTGCTCCTACTCCAAATTTACGATCACACAATTTGGCAACCAATTTGGTATCCTTTTTGTTAAAAGTATTTAAACGATTGTCAATTAAAATAAAATCGTTTCCTGTGCCTTGATATTTATAAAATGTGTAAATCAATTTTAAAAAATTATTGGAACAAATATAAGACTATTTTATGATGTTAAAGCCACGTTAAAGTTGATAAAACCACTCAATAAATAATTAATTTTAAACGTTTAATCTAATAACTCAAAACTATTTTTACTTATGAAAAAATTAATGACACTTGTTTTAGTTTCGGTATTAGGAGGAATAATTACCCTTGGAAGCTATAAACTTTTATTTGAAAAGGAAGAAAAAAAATCTTTAGTTAAAGCAACATCTGTTAATCCTATTTTCTCAAATGTGGATTATAATTCAACAAAATTAACCACATTAGAAAAAACGGATTTTAGCATTGCAGCAGAAAAAACCATACATACAGTTGTACACGTTAAAAATGTAACTACAAATAATGGTAGCCCAACTTTAGAAGATTTATTTTTTGGAAGAATGCAAAAGCGCCAACAATTAGGAACTGGTAGTGGTGTTATTATTTCTCCAGATGGTTATATTATTACAAATAATCACGTTATAGATGGTTCTCAAGCTTTAACGGTTACTTTAAACGATAATAGAACTTTTAATGCGGAGATTATTGGCACAGATCCAAAAACAGATATTGCGCTTTTAAAAATTGAAACAATAGAAGAATTACCTTACACTACATTTGCAGATAGTGATATGGCTAAAATTGGCGAATGGGTTTTAGCTGTTGGAAATCCGTTTAACCTTACTTCTACAGTTACAGCTGGAATTATAAGTGCAAAGTCTAGAGATTTAAGCTCTAATAATAGCCAATCATTTATACAAACAGATGCTGCTGTAAATCCAGGTAATTCTGGTGGCGCTTTAGTAAATACTAATGGAGATTTAATTGGTATTAATACTGCTATTTCTTCTCAAACTGGTTCTTATATTGGATATTCTTTTGCGGTACCAAGTAATATTGCAAAAAAAGTGGTCCAAGATATTATGGAATTCGGAAATGTACAAAATGGAATTCTTGGTGTTACTGGTGGTGCTTTAAATGGTGAAAATCTTGAGCAATTTGGTGAGTCTCAAGGGTTTTATATTAGCGAAATAGAAGAAGGTTCTGGTGCAGAAAAAGCAGGATTACAATCTGGAGATATTATTAAAAAAATAGATCAAACAGAAATTAATAAGTTTAGCGATTTAAGTGGTTACTTAGCTACAAAACGACCAAATGATGTGGTTAAAGTAGAGTTTATTAGAAATGGCGCTATAGAAACATCGGCAGTAACATTATTAAAAAACAATTCCTATATAATAAATGGTATTGCAAAAGTTAAAAATGCTACCGAAAAAGATTTAAAGGCTTACAAATTAGATTATGGTGTTAAAATTACAAAGCTAAACGACACAAATGCACTCCATTTAAAAAGATATGGTGTTAACGAAGGACAAGTTATTACTAAGTTAAATGATAAAGTAGTAAAGTCTGTAGATGATATAAAAGCTATTATTGATGCTAAACCAAATTCTGAACCTTTACGTTTTGAAGTGGTGAATAAAAGTGGAGAAACAGAACGTTTTTATTTTAAGTAAGCTATTCTAAGTTATTACTATGAAAAAAGCCACTTCTTTTGGAAGTGGCTTTTTACTGTTATAATAATTTATATTATTAATTAATTGTATATGAATCTAAAACTGATGAATCTTGACCATTTTGTTCAATTTTAATTAAACCTACATCTAAAGCATAAAAGTAATTTGCATTAATATCTTGACCCGATGTTGTATCTCCACCTGTTAATTTAACTTCTATAACTGGAGAATAATCTACTCCATTTACAGTTTTAGTTAAGTCATTTCCTACAATTTCATATAAATAATTAATATTTAATGCTACGTTTGGAAAAGATGGGTCATTAAAAGAAGTTACTTGAGTAAAAGAAACATTCCAAGAAGTACCAACTGCAACGTTATCTTTTAAAAACACATATGTAGGAATAGCTGTCTGAGTAGCTGTTAATCCTCCGCCATAATCTACTTGGATTTCATTTGAATATGCGTAATAATTACCTCCATCTTTATAAACAAAACCAGATGTAGTAACCGCTGCTGTACCATTTGATAGAGTTGATTGTGTTAATTCATAAACATTATTACCAGAAGTATCAGTGAAGTTATTTACTATTTCGCTCGTTAAATTTTGGTTTGTTCCACCTGCTGAAGAACTATAATTCCATGTGTTTCCTATATTTCTTGGGTAATAATCTCCAGATGATGTTCCTCCAGATCCAGCTCCATTATTACCGCTAGTTGTTCCACTTGTACCTGAATCTGTTAAATCAAAACCTGTTAAAGGTTCATTCTCACAAGAATTAAATAATACTATTGAAAGTATAAATACTGAATAGCTTAATATTTTTTTCATGAAATTTGTATTTTTAAGAGAAACAAACATAAACATTCTTTGTAAGAAAGTCTTTATTAAACTAAAAAAACCGCACAAAGCGGTTTTTTTAGTTTAATTTTTAATAATAATTACTGTTTTGTGTATACAATAGTTAAGTCTTGTATTACTGTTACAGATGCATCATCACTTACAACTGTAAAACCTTCTGGAATAACAAATGATAATTGATTTCCGTTTAATGTTAAATCTGTAATAGTTGATTGTGTACCAATTGAAACTGTATTACCCAATTGAATCCATATTAAATCTGTTACTTCTGTTTCCTCTACACAAGTAATATTGTAATCAAATTCATCTGTAGTACCTATAACTAAATTTAATTCAATATCTGCGTAAGAAGTACTTGTAGAAACTGCTGAAAAATCTGCATTAAAAACAATGGTTTCATTATTATAACAATCCATTTCATTTAATAGATTAGTAGAATTTGTTCCATCTTGATTTAAATCTTGTCCTTG
>NZ_JBELDZ010000045.1:0-9660 GCF_042094015.1 Aurantibacter sp.
TAATGTTTTTAACAACACCTTCTAATACTTGTCCTTTTTCTAATTGACCAATAATTTCTTTTTTCTGTAACTCAATATCTGCTTCAATAAGTGCTTTATGAGAAACAACAACGTTTTTAAATTCGTGATTAATTTTCACTACTTTAAATTCCATTGTTTTATTAACGTAAACATCATAATCTCTAATTGGCTTAACATCAATTTGAGAACCTGGTAAGAATGCTTCAATACCAAATACGTCTACAATCATACCACCTTTAGTACGACATTTAACGAAACCATTAACAATTTCTCCTGTTTCGTTAGCTTTTATTACACGATCCCAAGCTTGGATTACTCTAGCTTTTCTGTGAGATAATACTAATTGTCCTGTTGCATCTTCACGTACATCAATTAAAACCTCAACTTTATCGCCTACTGCTAAGTTTGGGTTATAACGGAATTCGTTTAAAGAAATTACACCTTCAGATTTTGCGTTAATGTCAATAATTGCATCACGATCTGTCATATGTACAACAGTTCCTTCTACAACTTCGTCATCTAATGTATCAACAAAGTTTTCAGATACTAATTTCTCAAATTCTTTTAATTGAGAATCTTCAACCTCATCAATACCTTCTTGGTAGTTGTGCCAGTTAAAGTCAGTTAAGAATTTTTCAGGATTTGCTTGAGCTTCAGAAATTACTGGAGCTTGTGCTGTTTTTGCTTCAGTTGCTTCAACTTCCGCTTTGTTTGTTTTTTCAGCCATATTGGTTTGCTGATTAAAAATTTGTATTCTGAGTGCTAAGGTTTTCTATGCGATTGACACTTCAGAAGTGTTAAAATTAAATTAGTTTTCCCTTTTAATAAACCCGTTTATCGCTAAAAGGAGTGCAAAAATAACATTAATTTTTAGATAACACAACTCTAAAAACATTTTATTTATGTCTTTTAACTATTATAATAGTCTCATTTTTAGCGAAATATAAAAAAATTTTAAAATGTTAATTTTTTGGAATGTTATTTGTTATATTTATAACGTATAATTTAAAAACACATAAATAAAATGGCATTAAAAGCAAAATACCAAAGCGTTCTTGATTTAGGAGAAAAGTTAAACATTCAAAATGGAGACGTAAGAGAAGAAGAAGGCGTATTAAAAATTAAAGGTACAGCTGGAACTCAATACGAAAAAAACTTACTTTGGGATGCAATTAAAGAAGCTGGTGGAGATAGTCCTTCAGATTTAATGGCAAACATTTCAGTTGCAGACGAAACTATTTACGCAAGACATACTGTTGCTAAAGGCGAAACTTTAGGTGGTATAGCAAAACATTACTTTGGAAACGCAATGAAGTACAAAGAAATCTTTGCTGCTAACGAAAACGTATTATCTAATCCAGATGTAATTCATCCAGATCAAGAATTAGTAATTCCTAATTTATAGGAATATACTGTAGTTTATTAACATAGGTCATTAGACTTTAAAATCCCATTTGAAAATTTCAAATGGGATTTTTTGTGTTTTTATTTAGCTAAATCTCCTAATACAAATTATCTAAAGTAGTGTTTACCAACTCTAATACTTTATTGAATTGCTCTTTTCTAGTTAAATGAGAGTTATCTATTTCTATAGCATCGTCTGCTTTTACTAATGGCGAATCTTCTCTGTGAGAATCTATATAATCACGTTCTTGTACATTTGTTAACACATCTTGATAATCTACTTTATCTCCACGTTCAATAAGTTCGTCGAATCTGCGTTGTGCTCTTGTGTCTGCAGAAGCAGTCATAAATAATTTAAGCTCCGCATACGGAAAAACTACAGTTCCTATATCTCGTCCATCCATTACAACACCTTTGTCTTTTCCAAGTTTTTGTTGTTGTTTTACTAATAGATATCGTACTTCTGGAATTGCGGCTACTTTACTTACAAAACTAGAAACTTCTAAGGTTCTAATAGCATGTTCAATATTTTTGCCATTTAAATAAACCTCAGCAAAACCAACCTCTGGATTAAATTTAAATGAAATAGTTAAACTATCTAACTTAGTAATAAGGTTTTCAATTTTAAAAAAATCTTTAGTTATAAAACCATTTTGCATTGCAAAATAAGTAACCGCTCTATACATAGCACCAGAATCTACATAAACGTAACCTAAATGTTTAGCAATTTGCTTTGCAATGGTACTTTTTCCTGTTGAAGAAAATCCGTCTATGGCTATGGTAATTTGTTTCACTATCTTAAGTCTATTTGTAATCCGAAAAAATTAATATTTGATGCTGCCGAATATCTAGCATGCGTATAACTAAAACGTAATTTATTTAATTTTATGGCAAATCCAGCAGAAATACCAGAAAAATTACGCTGCTCTTCTATCCTAAGCTCTTCAGCTTTTCGAAAATTATAACCTAAACGTACATTAAAACCTTTGTCTGGAAATAATTCTGCTCCTAAAATTGTATGCCTAATAAGTTGGCTAAAAAAACCTACTTTTTCTTCGGTAACATTACCTTCTAAATCTGTTTGAACACGACCAGGATTTGACGCAGCAATTGGCCATTGCTGTAAGTTTTCTAAAGTTACATGCCAACGAATTGGCACGTGTTCTAAGGTTTGAGACATACCAAAATTAACCTCTAAAGGTAAACTTTCTTGTAAGCCAGCATAAGTTGTAATCTGCGTTCCAAGATTCCTAACTACAAGCGTGGCTTGAAACTCTAAACGTTCATCTATATACAATAACGCTAAATCTGTTGCTGCTCCAAAAGAACTATATTGCTCTAAAGTGGATGTAATTAGTTTTACATTTGCACCTGCATAAAAATCTGAATAACCTACTTGTTTTGCATAACCAAAAGATAGCGCAGCTTCTCTTCCTGTAAATTCTCCAGTAGAGTTTCCTTGTTCATCATAACCATCAAACGTACCATAGTTTACGTAGGTCATTCCTGCGTGAATAGTTTGTGTACGCCTATCCCATGTGTATGCATAAGCTGCAGTTCCATAAGAAATATCTCCAAAAAAATTAGTATAGTTTAATGCTAATTGATTATCCATTTCGGAGTTTATAGTAGATGGATTATACAATGCTTGTGTAACATCATAATCTACATTAGTAAGCACTTTTCCTCCTAAAGCTGCTTGTCTAGGCGATGAAACTAGGTTCAAAAACTGATAGGTTGAATTACCACCAAGCTGAGAAAAGGCTAAGGCGCTAATAAACAAACAAATAATAAACAGTTTTGTTTTAATCATTGATGTGTAAAAATAACTAAATCTAATGTAGAACGCTTAAATACAAACTTTATTTTTTATTACCTACTATTTCTAAGTTTTTAAAATTTTTGACATTAGAATTAGTTATAGCATACTTTATAACATCTTTCATATCTGAAACATAGTGAAATGTTAGACCTTTTAAATAATCAGGTTTAATTTCGTATATATCTCGTTTATTACTTTCGCATAAAATAATCTCTTTAATTTTTGCACGTTTAGCCGCTAATATTTTTTCTTTTATTCCTCCAACTGGTAATACTTTTCCTCTAAGAGTAATCTCACCTGTCATAGCTAAATTTTTCTTTACTTTCTTTTGAGTAAATAAAGAGACTAAAGACGTAAGCATAGTAACTCCAGCACTTGGTCCATCTTTTGGTGTAGCGCCTTCTGGGACGTGAATATGAACATTATAGTTGTTGAAAATTTCAGATTTTATTCCAAAATCGTCTGCGTTAGCTTTAATAAACTCCATTGCGATGGTTGCTGACTCTTTCATTACCTTACCTAAGTTCCCGGTAATAGTCATTGTACCTTTTCCTTTAGAAAGAATAGATTCAATAAATAAAATATCTCCACCAACACTTGTCCAAGCTAAACCTGTTACAACTCCAGCTACATCATTATTTTCGTATTTATCACGTTCCAACCTTGGGCTTCCTAGTACTTCAATTACATCTTCATTAGATACTTTTAGATTGTAATCTTCTTCCATAGCAATATTTTTTGCTGCATTACGCACCATTTTTGCTATTTGTTTATCTAAACCACGAACACCAGATTCTCTTGTATAACCTTCAACAATTTTCTCTATTTGAGGTTTTGCTAGTTTAAGATCTTTATCTGTTAAACCGTGTTCTTTTAATTGTTTTGGTAATAAATGTTGTTTCCCAATTTCTACTTTTTCTTCAATAGTATAACCAGTTACATTTATAATCTCCATTCTATCTCGTAAAGCAGGTTGAATATTTCCTAAACTATTAGATGTAGCAATAAACATAACCTTAGAAAGATCATACCCCATTTCTAGAAAATTATCGTGGAATTCGCTGTTTTGTTCAGGATCCAAAACCTCTAACATTGCAGAAGATGGATCGCCCTGATTAGAATTGGTTAATTTATCTATCTCATCTAAAACAAACACAGGATTAGAAGTTCCTGCCTTTTTTAGGCTCTGAATAATTCTTCCTGGCATTGCACCAATATAAGTTTTTCTATGACCTCTAATTTCTGCTTCATCTCTTAAACCACCTAAAGAAATACGTACATATTCTCTTCCTAAAGCTTCTGCAATAGATTTCCCTAAAGATGTTTTACCAACTCCTGGAGGACCATAAAGACATAAGATTGGTGATTTCATATCGTTACGAATCTTAAGAACTGCTAAATACTCTATAATTCGTTTTTTAACATCATCTAAACCGTAATGGTCACGATCTAATACTTTTTTAGCTCGTTTTAAATCGAATTTATCTTTACTAAACTCATTCCAAGGTAAGTCTAAAAATAAGTCTAAATAATTACGTTGAATTGAATAGTCTGCAACCTGAGGATTCATACGCTGTAGTTTAGCTATTTCTTTCTTGAAATGCTCATCTACTTTTTTATCCCATTTTTTAGATTTAGCACGAGTTTTCATTTCTTCCAATTCTTGCTCATTACTTACACCTCCAAGTTCTTCTTGAATCGTTTTCATTTGCTGATGTAAGAAATAGTCACGTTGCTGTTTATTCATATCATTTTGAACTTTAGACTGAATATCATTTTTAAGTTCTAATTTTTGAACTTCAATATTCATAAACTTTAACGTTTCTAAAGCTCGAGATTTCAAATCTCCTATTTCTAATAAATCTTGTTTTTCTTTTACACCTAAATTCATATTAGAAGACACAAAATTTATTAAAAACGAATCACTTTCTATATTTTTAATTGCAAATGAAGCTTCGCTAGGGATATTTGGGCTTTCCTCTATAATTTTTAATGCAATATCTTTTACCGATTCAATAATAGCCTTAAACTCTTTATTTTTCTCAGGTTTTACTTCTTTAACATCTTTAACAGTAGCCATAATATATGGATCCTCTTGAGTTACTTGATCTATAGCAAAGCGTTTTTTACCTTGAATTACAACAGTTGTATTCCCATCAGGCATTTTTAAGACTTTTAAAATGCGAGCAACAGTTCCTGTTTGATGTAATTGATCTGCTGTTGGATCTTCAACTGATTCGTCTATTTGAGCGACAACACCAATAACTTTACTACCTTTATTAGCATCATTAATTAGTTTTATAGATTTATCTCGTCCAGCAGTTATTGGAATAACTACACCTGGAAATAAAACCGTATTTCTTAAAGACAGAATTGGCAAAGATTCTGGTAAAGCTTCATTATTTATAGCTTCTTCATCTTCTGGTGTCATTAATGGAATTAATTCTGAATTCTCGTCGATATCTTGTAATGACAAACTGTCAAGTGTAAAAAAATCTCTTTTTTTCATAAGTATATATTAAGCCAAAGTGTCACTTAATAATAGCTACACTTTATCTTTAAATTTTAAAAAATTAGTAAAACCAACTGATAATCAGTTAAAACCTAATAATAAGTTGGTATCTTATATAATGAAATTCAATTAATATGCCAATGTATAAAACTTAATTAATAGATATCCTTAAGTTAAATTACAGAAGAATAAAACACGTTAAAATGTTTTATGAAAACGTTTGAAATATCTATTTTTGCGAAAGTTAAACACATCAACATAACTAAAACAAAAAGAATGTCAACTAACGAAACTTACGAAAGTGAATTAGCATTTCAAGCAGACAGACGTCGCGCTACTGTAGAATTTATCAAAATTGTTAGCGATTTATGGTACGATAAATCTATAGAATTGGTATTATTTAGAAACCAATTAATTGACCGTACGGTTAGCGATATTTTAAATCTACACGAATACGCAGAAGAATTTGTACAAAAACCAATCTCTGTATTTGACTCTGTAGAAATAGCAGAAGCGATTAAAATGTTAGATGTACCGCCAGCAAAATTAGATATTGGTAAATTAACTTACGAATACCACTTAGAAGAAAGTAAATATGGAAATGCGACTGCTTTTGTAGCAGACAAGCTTAAAGGTTGTAAGAAAACGGAAGCTATAAAACCTAAAGATGTTGTTCTTTACGGATTTGGTAGAATTGGTCGTTTAGTAGCAAGAGAATTAATGACTAAAACTGGAAAAGGTAGTCAGTTACGTTTACGTGCTATTGTAACTCGTGGAAAAATTGATGCTATTGTTTTACAAAAACGCGCCGCTTTATTAATGAATGATTCTGTTCACGGTGATTTTTGTGGAACCGTAACAACTGATTTAGAAAATGAATCTTTAATTATTAACGGAACAACAGTTAAAATTATATCGGCTAACCAACCAGAAGACATTGATTACACAAAATATGGAATTAACGATGCTTTAGTTATTGATAACACTGGTGTATTTAGAGACAAAGAAGCTTTAGAACGTTTAAGAGCTTCTAAAGGTGCTGACAAAGTATTATTAACTGCTCCAGGAAAAGGTGTTCCAAATATTGTTCATGGTGTAAATCATTTAGAAAACGATCCTGATAAGATTGATATTTTCTCTGCAGCATCTTGTACTACAAATGCTATTACACCTATATTAAAAGCTGTAGACGATACTTTTGGTGTAAAAACTGGACATTTAGAAACAATTCACGCTTATACAAACGACCAAAATTTAGTAGATAATTTTCATAAAAAATACCGTCGTGGTAGAGCTGCTGCTTTAAATATGGTAATTACAGAAACTGGTGCTGGAAAAGCAGTTAGCAAAGCTTTACCAAGTTTTGAAGGTAAATTAACAAGTAATGCTATACGTGTTCCAGTTCCTAATGGATCTTTAGCTATTCTTAATTTAGAATTAGAAAAAGAATGCTCTGTAGATAGTATGAATGCTACAATTAAAAAGTATGCTTTAGAAGGTGATTTAGTTGAACAAATTAAATATGAGTTGAGTGATGAACTTGTTAGTAGTGATATTGTAGGTTCTTCTGCTCCATCAATTTATGATAGTAAAGCTACCATTGTAAGAAAAGATGGTAAGAATGTATTACTATATATTTGGTATGACAATGAATATGGTTATAGCCATCAAGTTATTCGTTTAGCGAAACATATCGCTAAAGTAAGACGCTTTACTTACTACTAAATCTATTATTATTATAAAAAAGCCTCAAATTATTTGAGGCTTTTTTATGTATTTATCATAGCTATAAGCACATTCTTTGTATTTTTGCATTGTATTACGAAATCTTATTAATTATGTTATTTAAACAATCCCTAAGTGTTTTTCTTTTTCTAATTTTTACTTCGACAATTACATTTGCCCAAGTAGATTCTACAAAAACAACTCCTGAGCTATCTTTAACAAAAAGCACTATTGTTAATCAGTTTGAATATATCATAAAAAAATCTACGAATTGGAGAGATGAGAAAGGACAAAACTATGAAGTTGTAAAAAAACAATGGATTGCTCAATTAAGATCAAATACACTTGACACCTTAAAAGTTATCACAGATAAACACTCAGAAACTCTAGTAACAATATCAGAACAAGACAAAAATATAAAAACTTTACAAAGTAAATTAAATAATATACAATCAGATTTAGATGCTTCAAATTCAAAAAAAGATGAAATTAGCATATTTGGAAGCACATTAACTAAAACAACTTATAACACTATTCTATTTTCTATTATAGCTGTTTTAGGAGTTTTATTGGGCTTTTTCTTTTATCAATTTAAAAATAGTAACACAATAGCAAAGGAAGCAAAACATCAATTATCAGAAGTTGAAAACGATTTTGATGAACATAGAAGAAAAGCTTTAGAACGCGAACAAAAAGTTAGACGACAACTACAAGATGTTATTAATAAACATCGAGGAAAATAACTGT
The DNA here is from genome assembly GCF_042094015.1 of Aurantibacter sp. NCBI lineage: Bacteria > Pseudomonadati > Bacteroidota > Flavobacteriia > Flavobacteriales > Flavobacteriaceae > Aurantibacter > Aurantibacter sp. The sequence continues at coordinate 8,232 of NZ_JBELDZ010000045.1, forward strand.
TGTTTTTAAAAAATTTCTAATTTATAGCCAACCCCATGAATATTGGTTAGTTTTAAAGTAGAATCTTCTTTTAAAATTTTACGTAATTTTGAAATATAAGTATCTAAACTTCTTCCAACAAAAACGCCTTGATCTTCCCAAACACGTTTAGTTAATTCTTCTCTACTAATTACCGTATTAGGCTGAGAAACAAAAATAGACAGCAACTCGCATTCCTTTTTAGACAAATTAATTTCTAAAGCTTCTTTTACTAATTTATTTTCTTCTGGATAGAACTTAAAATAGCCTAAATTATAAGTGCTCTTATCTTTAGTTTTCTCATCAATAGATTTGGGTATATTTTTGGTTTTAATGTAATTTACTATCCCAATAGCAACGATAAGCACAAAAATAATTAACCACAAATTTTTGTGTGTAGAAAAAGAACTTTCCTTAGTCATAAATTTAAGATTAATTTGATAACAACTATATGGTAAAACTCGACCAGAACATGGAATTATAGTTTTTTCTATTTCTGCATTCATTTGGTAGCTATAAGTTACATCTTCGTTTATACAACTTAAAACTTCTACCCTATAATCACTAGGTAAATTAAGTTTATTTAAGCTTTGCTTTATACTTTTTACTAAAGTGTTTGGCTCTAAAGACAGGTTTGAATTAAATGCTAATTTATAAGTGTTAGGGTTTACATTTAACACAGGTAAAACCAATGATATTGAGTCTTTATTTTTTAACAACAATGTATTTCCTACATCTCGTAAAGCAATCTTTACGGTTTCAGAAAAATTATTACTACTATTATTATGCGCGTTATTTTTAGGCAACAACCACAAAACTAACATCAAGGCTGCTAATCCAAAATAAATATAAATGTATTTTCTTTTCATAATTACTGTAAATAACATACAAATTCTTGACATTTAACAACTGTTGACATTTCTTTTACATTTTTTTGACATTTTTCACCTAATGTCCATATAGTTTTATCTCGAACATTAATTTTAAATATTCCTATTATGAAAAAACATGTATTAATTAGCGTAATTACAATTTTTACCACGCTACTATCTTTTGGACAAGAACAACTTAACATTAATACCACAAAAAGCATTTTAAAATGGCAATGTGATTATGCTTTTTATATTGGAGGACATTATGGTAATGTTTCTTTTAAAGAAGGTTATTTTATTAAAAAAATAACATTATTACCGGAGGTACATTTGTTATTGACTTAAATAGAATTACATGCACAGATATTGAAAACTCAGAAGCAAATACTGGATTGATAGAGCATTTAAAAAATGAAGATTTCTTTAATGTAAAACAATTCCCAAACGCAAAATTAGTTATCACAAAAACTCAATATCATAATAACAAAGAATTAAAAATTTACGCGGAGCTTACTATAAAAGGCATTACAAAACCAAGA
>NZ_JBELDZ010000046.1:0-13217 GCF_042094015.1 Aurantibacter sp.
TTTAAAATAGATAGAACACTTTGGGGTATTAATTTTAAATCTAAAAGTGCTATGGATAATTTAAAAAACACTGCAATTGCAGATGGAATTAGCTTTAATGTTACTTTAGCTTTATAATTTATATTAAGCATTAAAAAACTCGCATTAAAATACAGTATTTCAATGCGAGTTTTAGTAAATAAAAAGTACTCTATTATTTATTTAAAAATTCTAAAACATTTTTCTCTATACGTTCTTGGATATTCTCTATGCTTGCTTTGGAAAAGCTTTCATCCATAATTTTTTCGTAAAGCTCTATATAACGTTCACTAACAGTTTCTATATAATCGTTAGACATTACTGGAACTGTTTGTCCTTCTAAACCTTGAAAATCATTACTAATTAACCATTGACGCACAAACTCTTTACTTAATTGTTTTTGAGTTTCGTTTTTATCCTGACGCTCTTGATATCCTTCTGCGTAAAAATAACGAGAAGAATCTGGTGTATGAATTTCGTCTATTAAAACAATTTTACCGTCTTTAGTTTTACCAAATTCATATTTAGTATCAACTAAAATTAATCCTCTAGAAGCTGCAATTTCAGTTCCACGAGCAAATAATTTACGTGTATAGTCTTCTAATATAATGTAGTCTTCTTCTGATACTATGTTTTTAGCAATAATATCTTCTCGCGAAATATCTTCGTCATGATCGCCCATTTCTGCTTTTGTAGCTGGTGTAATTATTGGTGTTGGAAATGCGTCGTTCTCTTTCATACCTTCAGGCATTTCAACGCCACAAAGTATACGCCTTCCTAATTTATATTCTCTAGCCGCATGGCCAGACATATAACCTCTAATCACCATTTCTACCTTAAAAGGCTCACACAAATGACCAATAGCTACATTTGGATCTGGAGTTGAAATTAACCAATTTGGTACTAAATCTTCGGTTTGAGCCATAAATTTAGTTGCAATTTGATTTAAAATTTGTCCTTTAAAAGGAATACCTTTTGGCATAACCACATCAAAAGCACTAAGTCTATCTGTTGCAATCATGACCAATAAGTCGTCGTTTATATTATAAACTTCTCTAACTTTTCCTTTATAAACACTTTTCTGTCCTGGAAAATTAAAATTGCTTTCTGTTATGGTTTTATTCATAATTTAAAAACTTCAGAATTTTAAAGTTGCAAATTTAAATATTCATTTGGGATTAATCTATATTTTCAATGCTTTTATAAGCTTTAATAATCTTTTTTACTAGCTTATGTCTAATTACATCTTTTTCATCCAAATGAACAATTCCAATACCTTCTACTTCTTTTAACACTAATAAAGATTCTTTAAGACCAGAAACCGTATGTCTTGGCAAATCTACTTGTCCTGGATCTCCAGTTAATAAAAATTTCGCACTTTTCCCCATACGAGTTAAAAACATTTTCATTTGTGCGCGAGTTGTATTCTGTCCTTCGTCTAAAATAACAAAAGCGCTATCTAAAGTTCTACCACGCATAAAAGCTAGTGGTGCAATTTGAATTGTTCCGTTTTCTATATACCGTGCTAAACGTTCTGCGGGGATCATATCTCGCAAAGCATCATATAAGGGTTGCATATATGGATCTAGCTTCTCCTTTAAATCTCCTGGAAGAAAACCTAATTTCTCTCCAGCTTCTACTGCTGGACGCGTTAATATAATTCGTTTAACTTCTTTATTTTTTAAAGCTTGTACAGCCAAAGCTACGCCTGTGTATGTTTTTCCTGTTCCCGCTGGACCAATTGCAAAAACCATATCATTTTTACGCATAAGTTCTACCATTTTTCGTTGGTTAGCAGTTTGTGCTTTAATTAATTTTCCACTAGCACCATGAACAAGTACTTCTCCGCTTTTATTCGATGTTTTATAATCGTCGCTACTTTGACTTGTTAAAACACGTTCAATCACATTTTCATCAATCTTATTATACTTTTCAAAATGTTTCAACAGCATTTCTATACGCCTTTCAAACTCGTTAAGCATATCTTCGTCTCCAAGAGCTTTAATCTTGTTTCCTCTAGCTACAATTTTAAGTTTAGGGTAATACTTTTTTAACAGTTTAATATTGTCGTTTTGTGTTCCAAAAAATTCTTTTGGAGAAACATTTTCTAATTCTATAATAATTTCGTTCAAATGGCTTATGGTTTTTAATGTGTTATTTAATCTAATTTCTTAGCTTTGTTTAAGATATGAAATTAATAAAATTTCTTTATTAGTTTTATCTAAAATTTAATAAAAAATATCAACATTTATTAATGGCAATTATAACATTAACTACAGATTTTGGTGAAAAAGACCACTTTGCTGGCGCTATTAAAGGTGCTATATACAGTGAGCAACCTGATGTTAGAATTGTTGATATCTCTCATTCTGTAGCACCATTTAATATTCCTGAAGCTGCATATATTATTCAAAATGCATATACAAGTTTCCCAAAAGGAACGATTCATATTATTGGAATTGACTCAGAATTAAACCAAGAAAACAAACATATTGCTTTAAAATTAGATGACCATTACTTTATTTGTGCCAACAATGGTATTCTAAGTATGATTACAAATACTATTGTACCAGAAAAAATGGTAGAAATAAACATTCATAATAATGTTCAAACCAGTTTTCCTGTTTTAGATGTTTTTGTTCAAACTGCTTGTCATATTGCTCGTGGAGGAACTTTAGAAGTTATAGGAAAACCTATTACAGAAATTAAGCCTATAAAAAATATAGTGCCTTATGTTAACGAAGATCAAAATCAAATTATTGGCAGTGTAATTTATATTGATAATTATGGAAATGTAATTACTAACATTACTAAAGTGTTCTTTGAAAAATTACAGAAAGGCCGAGAGTTTGAAATTTCTGCACGAAATAATAAATTCAAAAAAATCTCTACTAAATATAGTGATGTAGTAGATTTTACAAAACCGGAAAATCAACGTCATTCAGAAGGAAAAGGCTTAGTTATTTTTAACGCATCTAAATATCTAGAAATAGCAATATATAAAAGTAATACACAATCTGTTGGTGGCGCAAGTACATTAATGGGATTAAACTATAGAGATACAATTACTATAAATTTTATTAAACCAAAAAGACCTGATATTTATTAAACTCAAATTATGCTTGTACGTATTGTAAAATTAGGAATTGAGACTAAACACATTGAAGCTTTTTTAGCTAATTTTGAAGCTTCTAAAAAGTATATAAGAGGATTTGATGGTTGCCAGTTTTTAGAATTATATCAAGAACAAGACAACAAAAATGTCTTTTTTACGTATAGTTATTGGAACTCTGAAACTGATTTAAATAATTACAGGCATTCAGAATTATTTCAAGGTATTTGGGCAAAAACAAAACCTATGTTTAACGCTAAGCCAGAAGCTTGGAGTGTAGATAAATTACATACATTAAAATAAGCAGCTATAAACTAACACCTAAAAAAGAATGTTCGCATTATTAAAAAAAGAATTTAATTCGTTTTTTGCTTCACCAATTGGCTACTTAGTTATAGGGTTGTTTCTATTATTAAATGGCTTATTTCTTTGGGTTTTTAAAGGCGATTTTAACATACTAGATAGTGGTTTTTCGGATTTAAGTCCGTTTTTTCTATTAGCACCTTGGATTTTAATTTTTCTAATACCAGCAGTAACAATGCGTTGTTTTAGCGATGAAAAAAAACAAGGTACATTAGAGTTATTATTAACAAAACCTATTAGTAAATTAAACATTGTTTTGGGTAAGTTTCTTGGCGCATTAGTTTTAATTATTTTAGCCTTATTACCTACTCTATTATACGCTTATACCATAAACCAACTAGGAAGTCCTATTGGAAATTTAGATTCTGGTAGTACAATTGGTTCGTATTTTGGCTTATTATTTTTAGTAACTGCTTACACAGCAATTGGTGTGTTTTCCTCTACCCTTTCTGACAATCAAATTGTAGCGTTTTTAATCGCAGTTTTTATCTGTTTTGTATTCTATATTGGTTTTGAAGGTTTGTATGATATTACATCAATTAAGTTTGTAGAATATCTTGGAATGAGCACGCATTTTAAAAGTATGAGTCGTGGCGTTATAGACTCTAGAGATTTAATATACTTTATTGCTGTTACGGTATTATTTATTGCTTTAACCGTTTTTAAATTACATAAAGAACAAGGCAAAACTACTAATTGGAAGCAAGTTATAAGCATAACTTCAATTTTTATATCACTTTGCATTTCTGGAAAAATATTATACAAGCGAATAGATTTAACTTCAGATAAACGTTACACATTAAATCAAGCAGCACTAGATATTACAGATAAAGCAGATTCACCTTTAATGGTCGATGTATTTTTAGAGGGCGAAAATTTCCCTTCAGAGTTTAAACGATTACAAGCTGAAACACGACAAACTTTAGAAGAATTTTCTGCTTATAACGATAATATTCAATTCAACTTTATAAATCCTATTGAAGACGAAGCTACACGAGATGCCAATATAAATAGCTTAGTTGAGCGCGGTTTGCAACCTATGCAAATAACAGTTAAAGAAAATGGAATAAGTACACAAGCTGTGTTTTTTCCTTGGGCTCTAGCAAGTTATAATGATGTAACGGTAAAAATCCCTTTAGTTAAAAATAAATTAGGTGTATCTCAACAAGAACTGGTCTCTAATTCTATTCAACATTTAGAATATGCATTTGCAGATGGTTTTAGTAAACTACTAAATCCAAAGCGTAAAAAAATTGCCATATTAAAAGGAAATAATCAATTACCAGATATTAATATAGCGGACTTTGTAAACAGCATAAAAGAATACTATTACATCGCACCATTTACTTTAGATAGCGTAGCATCAAATGCAAATAAAACATTAGAAGATTTAAAAAACTACGATTTAATTATATCTGCAAAAGCAACAGAAGCCTTTTCTGAACAAGAAAAATTAGTATTAGATCAATATACTATGAATGGCGGAAAAAGTTTATGGTTAATAGATCAAGTAGCCATAGATAAAGATAGTTTGTATAATGAACAAGGTAAAAATGTAAGTATTGCAAGAGACTTAAATTTAACCGATTTTTTCTTTAAGTATGGCGCTAGAATTAATCCTGTTTTGATTAGTGATTTATATTCTGCACAAATTACCTTAGCTTCTGGAGATGGTAGTCAAGCACAGTTTCAGCAATACCCTTGGTTTTATTCGCCTTTAGCAAATCCAGATATTAATCATCCAATTGTAAATAATATTAATTACGTTAAGTTCGATTTTGCTAATCAAATAGACACGCTGAAATCTTCAGGGAAATCTGTAAAAAAAACTATTTTATTACATTCTTCTCCTTTATCAAAATTAGAAGGAACACCAAGAGAAATTAGCTTAGAAACCGCTACAAAACAACCAGATCCAAAAGCATACACAAGGCAAGATATTCCTTTAGCCGTTTTATTAGAAGGTGAATTTACGTCGGTTTATAACAATAGAGTAAAACCTTTTCAACTTAAAAAAGTGATCAATAAAAGTACGCCAACAAAAATGATTTTAATTTCTGATGGTGATATTATTAAAAATGGTGTAAGCAGAAAAGGACCATTAGAACTTGGTTTTGATCGTGCTTCTGGACAACTCTATGGAAATAAAGAATTTTTATTAAATGCAGTAAATTATCTATTAGACGAAAATGGACTTATAAACATTAGAACCAAAGAAGTTGATATTGCCTTTTTAGATGTAAAAAAAGTAACCGAACAAAAAAGTAAGTGGCAAGCTGTAAACATTATACTTCCACTACTCTTTTTAACTATTTTTGGAGTGCTTTTTAATCTAATTAGACGTAAAAAATACAGCGCTTAAATGTTAATAAGTTTGTTTCCTTAATTTAAGGCTAAACAATATCTTTGTTAGAACTAATTAATACAAAAAAAAACTGCTAGTCAGTTTATAATTTATATAAAGTAAAAGCTATGAAATTTATAGTATCAAGTACATATTTACTTAAACAATTACAGGTTTTAGGAGGCGTAATTAACAGCTCTAATACCTTACCCATTTTAGATAATTTCTTATTTGAATTAAATCAGAATCAATTAATTGTTTCTGCAAGCGATTTAGAAACTACAATGTCTTCTACTTTAAATGTAGAAAGCGATAACGAAGGAAGCGTTGCTATACCTGCAAAATTATTACTAGACACATTAAAGACTTTTCCGGAGCAACCTTTAACATTTGTTATAGAAGATAACAATACTGTAGAAATTAGCTCTAACCACGGTAAATATGCTTTAGCATATGCCAACGGAAACGAATTCCCAAAATCTGTAGCTTTAGAAGACCCAAGTTCTACAACTTTATCTGGAAACATTTTAGCAACAGCAATTAATAAAACTATTTTTGCTGCTGGAAACGATGATTTACGTCCGGTAATGAGTGGAGTGTTTTTCCAATTCTCTACAGAGGGTTTAACTTTTGTAGCAACAGATGCACATAAATTAGTAAAGTATTCTCGTGAAGATATTAAAGCATCTGAAACTGCTGAATTTATAATGCCTAAAAAGCCTTTAAACTTATTAAAAGGAATTTTAGCATCTAGCGAAGAAAACGTAACTATTGAATATAACGATTCTAACGCTAAATTCACTTTTGAAAACACGGTTTTAATCTGTAGATTAATTGATGGAAAATATCCAAACTACGAAGCTGTAATTCCAAAAGAGAACCCAAATAAATTAACTATACAACGTAGTCAGTTTTTAAGTTCTGTAAGGCGTGTAAGTATTTTCTCTAACAAAACAACACACCAAATACGCTTAAAAATAGCTGGTGCAGAATTAAATATTTCTGCCGAAGATATAGACTATTCTAACAAAGCAGAAGAGCGTTTAACTTGTGATTATCAAGGCGATGATATGCAAATTGGTTTTAACTCACGTTTCTTAACAGAAATGTTAAACAACTTAACATCTGATGATGTACAATTAGAAATGAGTATGCCAAACCGTGCAGGAATTCTAACTCCAACAGATGGTTTAGATGCAGGCGAACAAGTTACAATGCTTGTTATGCCAGTTATGCTTAATGCGTAAATTTATTTAAATTATTATTATATTAAAAAATCCACTTTAGTTTTAAAGTGGATTTTTTTTCTATAGATTTACTTAGGGTTAGCCTCTTATTTAAAAAAGTTTATTGATGATTTTTCCAAATCTAAATTAGCGACCTGAGGAAATTCTGCGTGAACAATTAAACAATTTTCGTGATGTTGTTCTAAGTTACTCAATACTTTTCTATTTAATAGCATAACTGTAGAATGTCCGTGGTGATCTAGTTTATCTAAGATTGTTTCGCCATTAAACTCACAAACCCAATGTGTCTCCGCCATATTCTCTTTATAAAAAATCTCTATAGTTGGAACCTGAAAATAACTATGCTTTCCAATACCTTCAAAATCGAATACTAAACGAAGCAATCCATTCTTTAAACTAGTAGCTTCTTTAGTAATTCCCAAATTAGAAAAAGATATTTTACCTTTTTTTGGTTCAATAAATTTCACTTTAATCTCTCCTTGGTTTAACTCTACGTTACTCATCTTTTGTTTGTTTTAATTTTATACTCAAAGCTAAGAAACTAATATGCTAAAAAGGATGACTTATATCATCTCATTGTTACTAAAGAATACTTGATATTGATAATTTTTTAAACTAACTTCGTTTAACTGCTGATATAAAACATTAAAACGTGTTCATATCATCTTGTTGCCATTCATTGAAAAGGAACGCAAAAAAAGACAATTAAACGAGAAAAATATAGATTATGATGAAATTTTGGATAATAGCAATATTGATTTTTATAATAGTTATGTTAGTACTAGCGAAATTAACATTGAAAAAAAGTAGAAAAGAAAGAGGAGAAAAAATGTGGAAATTGTATGATGGAATGACAAAATATTGGTTGCGTTTATCATTAGCTAGTATGGTAATAACGACTTGTATAATATTTTTAGTTAATTGGATAGGATTTCCAATTATACCATAGAATTTTGGTGGAGTTCAGCACTTAAAATGAAATGAGAATATTTGTAAAATTGAATACCTGAATTAAAAAATAAAATTGTGTAAGGAATTTAGCAAGTTGTGGTATTTATCACTCAATCGGAATTGAAAAATATTGCGGAATAAAACGCTGACTGAATTCACTCAACACTGATAATCAAAAACGGAATAAATTGAATGCTAAATAAATAACGAAATGGCAACAACGTGTATAAAACATAGCTAGTAAGTGCAAATTTTAAAGGTTCATTCCTACTTTAGTAAGTTCGCCAAATTTTTAAATTTGGCTTTTAATATTGATAAGTTAAAAACAAAATATAAAAATATGGCTAAGTGCTTGCCCGAAATTAGTACTTTTAAATACGCTACGTTTCATACACAAACCGTTAAACGAAACTCATAAATCAAAAAATAAAAAAGCAACCTTAAAAGATTGCTTTTTAATTCTTCTTTTTCAAATTAAGAATTTAGAATACTAAATCTACATTTAAGTCAAATTCATCGTAAATGGCTTTATCTTTTAAACCATCAAAAAAGCTAGCTGAACCATAACGCACATCGTATTTTGTTCTATCTACTTTTAAGTTAGCCGTAGCTTTATTTCCGTATATAGACATTGTAAAAACTTGCGTATTTGTTTTACCTTTTATAGTTAAATCGCCTTCAATATTGTAAGCATTTTTTCCGTTTGCTGTTACTTTAGTAATCTTTAAAGTAGCTGTTGGAAAGTTTGCTACACCAAAGAAATCATCAGATTTTAAGTGTCCATCTAAGTTATTTTTCATTTCTCCTTTTAGATCGGTTGTATTAATAGTAGTCATATCAATTTCAAAGTTTCCACCAACTAAAACAGCTTCATCAAAATCTAAATTTCCATTTTTTATAGCAATAGTTCCTTCATGAGATCCAGTTACTTTATAACCTTTCCAAACCACTTTACTTTCTGAGGCTTTTACAGGTTTTGTTTCTGTAAGTGTTGTAAACGAAAAGCTTACGAATGCGACTAAAGCAGCTAATACCATTGTTTTAAATACGTTTTTCATAATATATTATTTTTTAAAATTATTTATTGATACTGCAAAGATGCAAAGTTTTAAGGGTATAAAAAATAAGGTAGATTATTAAATTAAGTTAACCTAGGTTAATATTGTGTCACATATATTATAAATATTAATACTAAACCTGGAAACACAAAATTTAAATTTAACAACTAAACTACTCAGTTAATAATTGCTTCTTCATTTTACTAAAAAACTCTTTAGTTATACCTAAGTAAGAAGCAATCATATATTGTGGAATACGTTGTTCTAATTCTGGATATGTATTTCTAAAAATAACATAGCGTTCTTTAGCAGATAAGCTAAAGTTTCTAACAATTCGCTTTTGTGTAGCAACAAATGCTTTTTCTATAATTTTTCTAAAAAAGCGTTCTAGTTTTGGAATAGCTTTAAAAAGCGCTTCAATATTCTGGTAAGGAAACTGAACAAGTTCTGTATCTTCAATACATTGTACATTAAAATCTGCTGGAGTTTGAGATATAAAGCTTCCAATATCTGATGTCCACCAATTTTCTATTGCAAATAGTATAATATGTTCTTGACCTGAGTCGTCTGAATGAAACATTCTAGTACAACCAGAAACTATAAAACACTCATGTTGCGCAATATCTCCTTGCTGTAAAATAAACTGACCTTTTAAATACTTTCGTTTTGTTACATAAGTTAATAAAACAGCTTCTTCATCTTTAGTTAAAGACACAACTGCATTTATATAGTTTAAAAGTGATTGAAAAGCCATTACACAAATTTAACTTATTTGTTCTTCTCCTCTATCCACTTACTCATATATTTTGAGCTTTGTAGTGTTTGATGTTGTAATACTTGACTTATATAATGTTGGTTTCTATGAGTAGATATATTTTTTAACACGTCTTCTATTTTATAATTAAAGTCAGCCTCAAATAAAGATTTAGAAAAACGTTTATCTAGAATTTTAAATCCATTTTCTTGAGCTTTCACCCATTCTAATTTATTATTATATAATGAAACTGTTTTGGTAATAAAATCGTCTATTTTATCTTCTATAATTCCGTTAGGTTTTAAATCTCCAAACATACCTTCTAAAGCAATAGAATTCATTGCGCAAGGCGTACCATTTTGCATAGCATCTAACAATTTACCTTTTAAACCTGCACCAAAAGGTAAATACGCTGTACAAATTTTAGCATTTTGCATTACAGCATCTACATTTTCTGCAAAACCTTTTACAAAAAATCGTTCTTTTGGATTATGTAATTGTGTTGCTTTTTGCGATACATAAGATCCATAAATATGTAATTCTGCTTGCGGTAATAATTGACTTAATTTTGGCCAAATTTGTTGTTTTAATAACAAAACCGACTGCCAATTAGGCTCATGCATAAAATTACCAATGGTTACAATATGGTTTCTTTCTTTAAATTTTGGAGTATTTTCTAATGATTCTGTATCCATTTCAATTAAAAAAGGCAGATAGTGTAATTGAGATTCTTGAACATTAAATTTAGTTTGAAGTAATTCCATTTCAAACTCAGAAATCATTAACGTAATATCACACCTTAGAATACTAGCAATTTCACGTTTAGCAAAATTATTGTATAAATAAGTATCATTAAATTCTTCTTTATTTTTGAAAGCTTGTTGTCTACCTTTTCGTAAACTATGCAAATCTTCGGTATCTAAAATTTTTAACGCATTTGGACATTGTTCAGAAACGCGCCAACCAAATTGTTCTTCAATCATAAATCGATCAAATAAAACCACATTTGGGTTTAAATTAGCTATAAAACTATCGAAACTAGAATTGTTTAATTGAATCTGAACTGTTTCAATATTAATAGGTTCAAGGTTAAAAGCATTATCTGTTTTTGCACAAGCAGTTGCAAATGTAATTTTATAATCTGCTTTTAAAAACAAATCTATAATTTGAAGCATTCTAGATCCTGCAGCAGAACTTTTAGGTTCTGGCCAAACAAAACCAATAATTAGCAACTGTTTTTGAGACATTTTAAAATATGAAATTAAAAACTATTGCGCTATGTCTTTTTGAAGTGCATAAAAAGCACGTACGTTTTTAGCCCATTCTGTAACTTGCTTAATTTGATTGTCTGTTAATTTAGCATCGCCATGTGTATACGTGTAAGATTCTAGAGGCATTTTCTTCTCTTCTACTTCTTCAATTAACTCGTCTAATTTATGATCTTTTTTCTTCATTGAATAGGTTGACCATTCAGACACATTAAAATGTTTTTTTCCGTGCTTTACATGATCATCTAACCAATAATTTACTGGTGTAATATTATTATACCAAGGATAACGTGTGTTATTACTATGGCAATCAAAACAAGCGGTTTCTAGAATTGCTTTAACTTCTTTAGGTGGATTAGTTTCTGTTATAAACGGTTTTATATCTTCTAAACTACTCTGATTTTTTTCTGGACCAAAAAATTGAGCAATTAAAAACACTAATAATAATCCAAGTAATATCTTTTTTGTAATTTTCATCTCTAAATTGTTTTAAAAACATAAAAATAACTAAAATTGTGACAACAGAAGCGCTTTATAAAGAATTAAACTACGTAAATCATTCTAGAGAAAAACGTACATTCTATGCTAATTTAGTTATTAAGCAACCGGAACTATTACCTCAGCTTCTAGATATTTTGTTTATGGTAAATGACAAAATTTCTCCAAAAGCAGCTTGGGTTTTAGAGTTTTTCTGTAATGATTACTTAGATAAATTCCTACCATATCTTGATAGTTTCTTACCTGAATTAAAGCGCATTAAATTAGATTCTGCTTTAAGGCCTTGCGCTAAAATTTGTGAATATATAGCCAAGGCTTATTTTGAAAAAGAAGAAAACGATATTAAAAAAAAATTAACCAATAAACAGAAAGAACAAATAATTGAATCTTGTTTTGATTGGATGATAACCGAACAAAAAGTTGCTGTTAAAGCCTATTCTATGAGTACTCTATATTTATTAGGGAAAGAATTTGACTGGGTTTATCCAGAATTACGTATTATTTTAGAACGCGATTTTAGTTTTCAAAGTGCAGCTTTTAAAGCTAGAGCTAGGCATATTTTAAAAAAAATATAGTTACCTAACCTTATATTTAAAGCTACAAACGTTTCTCTTTTAACTTTGTTGCGTATCTTAGCGCCTTTCTAAAAAACAACACAACAACTATGTCATTATCAGCTCTAAATGCTATTTCACCAATTGATGGTCGCTACAGAAGTAAAGTAGAAAAATTACAACATTATTTTTCTGAAGAAGCTTTAATAAAGTATCGTGTTCTTGTAGAAATTGAATACTTTATTGCGTTATGCGAAATTCCTTTACCTCAACTAAAAACAGTTAATCCTTCAGTTTTTGAAGATTTAAGAGCTATTTATAAGAATTTTTCTTCGGAAAACGCACAAGCCATAAAAGACATAGAAAAAGTAACTAACCATGATGTTAAAGCGGTTGAGTACTTTATAAAAGAACAATTTGACGTTTTAGGGTTGAGTGAATATAAAGAATTTATTCATTTTGGATTAACATCTCAAGACATTAACAATACAGCAATTCCTTTAAGTATTAAGGATGCTATGAATGCTATTTATGTTCCCGAATACTTTAATATTTTAGAAAAAATAGAAACCTTAGCAAAAGATTGGGCTCATATCCCAATGTTAGCTAGAACACATGGACAACCAGCTTCTCCTACACGTTTAGGAAAAGAAATTGAAGTCTTTGCTGTACGTTTAAAAGAACAATTTAATTTATTAAACGATATTCCAAGTGCTGCTAAATTTGGAGGAGCAACAGGGAATTTTAATGCGCATCATGTTGCATATCCACAAATAGACTGGAAAGAGTTTGGAGGTAAATTTGTACAAGAAAAACTAGGCTTACACCATTCTTTTCCAACAACTCAAATTGAGCACTACGACCATATGGCTGCTTTATTTGATACTATGAAACGTTTAAATACTATTATTATAGATTTAGATAGAGATATTTGGACTTACGTTTCTATGGATTATTTTAAGCAAAAAATTAAAGCTGGAGAAGTTGGAAGTAGCGCAATGCCACATAAAGTAAATCCTATTGACTTTGAAAACTCTGAAGGAAACTTAG
>NZ_JBELDZ010000047.1:0-21504 GCF_042094015.1 Aurantibacter sp.
TTTTAATCCAGTGTTTGATTCAAAAACCATATACGATATTATAAAAAGAAACAACGCAATTGGAATAAAAACTAGGTATAATTTATTCCTTATTGTAGTATCTTGTTCTTCAAGTTCTTCTTCTGTATATGTCATAACTTAATTACCAAAAACATACTTCACAATATTTGCGCCCATTTGTAAGGCTTTAAGTCTAATGTTTTCTGGATCGTTATGGACTTCTGGATCTTCCCAACCATCGCCAAGATCGGATTCTACGGTAAGTAAAACAACTAATCTACCTTTATGAAACAAGCCAAAAGCTTGCGGACGTTTTCCGTCGTGCTCGTGAATTTTAGGTAATCCTTTAGTAAAATTAAATACAGAAGTAAAGATTGGATGATTTGCTGGTAATTCTACTAATTCCTGATTAGGATAAACATCTTTTAAGGCTTTAGTTACATAAGGCAACATACCATAATTATCGTCTATGTGAAGAAAACCTCCAGAATTAAGATAATTACGTAGGTTTAAAGCTTCACCTGAATTAAAAACAACATTTCCGTGACCTGTCATATGGACAAAAGGAAACTGAAACAAATCTGTACTGCCAACTTCTACAACTGCTGTTTTTTCGCTTATAGCTGTATCAATTTCAGAATTACAAAATTTCACCAAATTAGGCAAAGCTGTTGGGTTACTATACCAATCTCCACCACCATTATATTTTAAAACAGCAATATCTTGTGCGTTACTTATACAAAATAGAAGTAGAGCTAATATTGTAAATAATTGATTCATAAAAATAGTTATTACTCATTTACAAAAGCAACACTATGGCAAGCTACAATAGCCGCAGTTTCTGTTCGTAAACGTGTTTCTCCCAAAGTTACAGGAATAAAATTATGTTTTAATGCTAAATCTATTTCTTTTTTACTGAAATCGCCTTCTGGTCCAATTAGAATTAAATAATCCTGATTAGGTTTTAATTCTTTTTTAAGCGATTTTTTATCTGTTTCTTCGCAATGTGCTATAAATTTAGTTTGACTTTTAGTTTCTGCTACAAAGTTTTTAAATGAGATTGATTCGTTCAAAATTGGTTTGTACGCACTTAAAGATTGTTTCATTGCAGATTCTAAAATCTTCTCAAACCTTTCTGGTTTAATAATTTTACGTTCGCTATGATCGCAAATTATTGGTGTTATTTCTGTAATACCAATTTCGGTAGCTTTTTCCAAAAACCACTCGTATCTATCGTTCATTTTTGTTGGAGCAACAGCTAAATGTAAGCTGTATTTTGATGCTTTTTGTGTTGTGGTTTCAAGAATAGATACAGAACACTTCTTATCGTTAGCACTGTTTATTTCACATTTAAAAATAGAACCTTTTCCATTAGTAACAAATAATACATCTTGTTCTTTTTTACGTAAAACCTTAACAATATGCTTGCTTTCTTCTTTAGAAAAGATAAACGTATTATTAGTATCTGTAATTTCTGTAGAGTAGAAGAGTTGCATAACTTACAATTGTTCTACAACCTTTAATACTTTAACTTCCTTTATACGTCTAATAACATGTGTTTTCTTTACGATATAAAATTGGTTAGTTTCTTTGTTAGATACCATATAAATATCGTCAACTTTATGTCCAAGTATTTCATCTAAGTCTGCTAAAGTTGTTGGTAAATCTGTTATTTTAACCCAATTAGTATCTCCGCCTTTAAATGCATTCTTAGCATCAGAATATTTTTTTGCCAAATTTGCAAAAGTCTCTAATTGAGAATCGTGCTTAAGTAAAACTTTTTTGCGAATTAGATCTATCTCTTTCATAGAGTGCTTTTTACCATCAAGATATATATAGCTTAATCTGTAATGTGGATCGTTTGTTTTACCAACAACTTTAAAGTAAGTTTTTTCAAACTGAGTCCTAGTTGATGTAGTTGTTCCTTGTCCACCAGATAATAAATCCTGGGCTAATTTGCTTTGGTGATTTTCTTCATTAAAACGCATTATTTGGTAATGCTTTTTCTTTTTACCATCTACATAAGCTTCAGCTTGTTCTTCAGTTTCAATGTCTTTTAATTCTTTAGTTACATTTTGCGCAAAAGCTGTTAAGGAGAATCCTAAACATAAAGCAGATAAGAATAATTTCATAAATAATAATGTTTTAAAGTTTTAAACGTGAATTTACCATAACATTATGTTCGGCAAAATCGTTTTCTAAATATTTTAAATAGCCAACAATGCCAACCATTGCTGCATTATCTGTGGTATATTCAAATTTTGGAACATAAGTTGTCCAGCCAAATTTTTGTTCACCTGATTTTAATGCTTCGCGAATACCAGAATTAGCGGAAACTCCGCCACCAATAGCTATACGCTTAATGTTAGTTTGTTTGCTAGCTTTTTTTAATTTATCAATTAATATGCCAATAATAGTATATTGTATAGAGGCACAAATATCATTTAAATTTTCTGTAATAAAATTCGGATTATTTTTCACTTCTCTTTGTATAAAGTATAAAACTGCTGTTTTAAATCCTGAAAAACTAAAATTTAAACCATCTACTTTTGGTTTAGTAAATGTGTAAGCTTTTGGATTTCCTAATTTAGCACGCTTATCTATTTCTGGACCAGCAGGATAACCTAAACCTAATAACTTACCAGTTTTATCAAATGCTTCTCCAACAGCATCATCTATAGTTTCCCCAATAACTGTCATTTTAAAATAATTATCTACTTGAACAATTTGTGTATGTCCACCAGAAATTGTCATTGCTAAAAACGGAAACTCGGGTTTAGTTTGGCTTTCTTCATTTATAAAATGTGCCAAAATATGAGCTTGCATATGATTAACCGAAATTATTGGAATATCTAAACCATAAGCAAAAGATTTTGCAAAAGAAGTTCCAACCAATAATGCGCCCATTAATCCTGGTCCTTGTGTAAAAGCTACTGCATGTAGTTGGTCTTTTGTAACCCCAGCTTTTTTAAGTGCTTGATCTACTACAGGAACTATATTTTGTTGATGAGCTCTAGAGGCTAATTCTGGCACAACACCACCATAGTCGCGGTGTATTTTTTGTGTGGCCACAACATTACTTAAAATAGTATCGTTACATAGTATAGCTGCTGCAGTATCATCGCAAGAACTTTCTATTCCTAAAATATATATATTTTCTGAGTTCATTAAGCTTTTTTAGGCACAATAATTGTAATTTTGAAACAAATTACGCAAAACATTATAAGGTTTACAATTAAATTGTAGCTTTAATTATTAAAAGAAATTTAGTTGATTAAAAGAATTCTAAGAGCAATAGGGAAAATAGCGGCAATTATTGTGCTGCTCTTTATTATTTTGGTGCTTTTCTTTTCTATTCCAGCTGTACAAACACGTCTTGGACAGTATGTTACTAATCAACTAAACAAAGATTTTAAAACTAATATTTTTGTAGATAAAGTTGGATTACAATTTAATGGTGATGTAGAGCTAAAAGGTATTATAATTAAAGATTATAAGCAAAATGATTTAATTATAGCAGAAGAATTAAATACTTCAATCTTAAACATTAAAAATTTATACGAAGGTAAATTAAACTTTGGTGATATTGATATTGAAACACTTCTGTTTCATATTAGAACTTATAAAGGAGAAAAAGATACAAATCTTGACATTTTTGTTGCTAAGTTTGATGAAGACAATCCTAAACCTTCGTCAAATAAGTTTCTTTTGTCTAGTAGTGATGTAACTTTTACAGATTCTAGATTTATTTATACAGATGATAATCTTGAAACGCCTAGAGTTTTAGATTTCACCAATCTTGAGCTTAATGGTACTAATTTTTTAATTAATGGAAGTGATGTTGAAACAAGAATTAATACACTTTCTTTTAACGATTCTAGAGGTCTAAGAGTAGATAATTTAATGTCTAATTTTAAATATACTATAAAGGATATGGTATTTAAAGATTTAAACATTAAAACACCAAATTCTCAATTAAAAGGCGATTTAAAATTTAGCTATAAGCGTGAAGATTTAAAATACTTTGTAGATAAGGTAAATGTTGAAGCTAATTTTACAAATTCTAAAGTAGATTTAAACGAGCTTAATGTTTTTTATAATGAGTTTGGTAAAAATCAAACCGCTAATTTTAATGCTAATTTTACAGGAACTTTAAATAATTTAAATGTTTCTAAAATAGATTTAAAGACTAATAAAAACACTATTATTAAAGGAGATATTGTTTTCGAAAACTTATTTAGTAAGGCAGAAAACGATTTTAAAATGATTGGAGATTTTAAACAATTATCTTCTAATTATAATAAACTTCATAACATGCTGCCAAATGTTTTAGGCGAATCTATTCCAGAGATATTTTCTAAATTGGGTAGTTTTACTGTTTCAGGAACTTCTACTATTACAAGGCAAAACATTATAACAGATTTAATAATGAATACCGATATTGGTTTTGTTAAATCTGATTTGGTTATAAATAATGTAAACTCTATAGAAGATGCAACTTATAAAGGAAATCTTATATTAAAAGAATTTAATTTAGGTGTTTTATTATCCGAAGAATTACTAGAAACAACTAATCTAAATCTAGATATAGATGGAAAAGGTTTTAAAAAAGAAAACCTAATTTCTAATTTAGACGGACAAATTAAAAGCATTGTTTATAATAAATATAGTTATGAAAATTTAACTGTAAATGGAAAATATGCTCAGAATAAATTTAATGGAGAACTAATTAGTAGTGATAAAAACTTAAAACTTAATTTTAAAGGAATTGCAGATTTCTCTAAGCACAAAAGCTATTTTAATTTTGTTGCAAACGTAGATTATGCTAACCTAAAAGCGCTTAATTTTTATAACAGAGATAATACTTCAGTTTTTAAAGGTGTAGTTGATATAGAAATGACAGGTTCTAATGTAGACGATGTAATTGGTGATGTTTCTTTTTATGATACAACGTATTTAAATGAAAATGATAATTACCAATTTAAAGACTTTAAAATAAAATCTCAGTTTATTGAGAACCAAAGATTGATTTCTATAAATTCTCCAGATATTATGGAAGGCGAATTAAGAGGGCAATTTAAGTTTAAAGATTTACCAGCTCTGTTTGAGAATTCTATAATGAGTATTTATACTAATTATAAACCTATAAAATTAAAAACCGAACAATATTTAGATTTCAACTTTAAAATATACAATAAGGTAGTAGAAGTCTTTTTTCCAGAAGTTAAATTAGGAAAGAAAACCTTTGTAAAAGGAAAGGTAGAGAATAATGCCAAAGCATTTAAGCTAACTTTTAAATCGCCTAGAATAAAACTTTTAGATTATTTTGCTAGTCAAATTGAAGTTCAAGTAGATAATTCTAATCCACTTTTTAATACCTATATAGAAATAGATAGTTTAAATACTAAATATTATAATATATCTAAGTTTAACTTAATTAACGTTACAGTTAGTGATACTTTATATATACGTTCAGATTTTACTGGAGGAAAATCAAATAAAGATAAATTCGATTTAAGCCTTTATTACACCTTAGATGAAAATAGCAAATCAGTTTTAGGGTTTAAGAATAGTGATATTACCTATAATGACACTAAATGGTCTATTAATAAAGCTTCTAACCGATTAAACAGTGTTACTTTTGATCGTGATTTTAAAAATTTCGATTTAAAAGAATTTCTTATATCTCATAAAAACGAAGAAATTAAGCTTCAAGGACTAGTAAAAGAAGATTATTATAAAGATTTAAAATTAAATTTTAAAAACGTAGAGCTTGGCAAACTTCTTCCTGAAATAGATAGTGTTACATTTGCTGGTACTATAGATGGGAAACTAGAATGGTTTCAAAACAAGAGTGTTTACAAGCCAAATGCAGATTTAAACATTAATCAATTAAAAATTAACAACCAATTATTAGGGGATTTTGAAACTAAGATAGAAGGAAATAATAGTTTGTCTAATTATAAAGTATTTGCTAAAATAAAAGAAGATAAAAGAAATACTTTTGTTACAAACGGTACAGTAGATATTTCTGATGCTAATTCTAATATGAATCTTAAATCAGATTTTAAGAATTTTAGTTTAGAACCTTTAAATCCTTTCTTAGATGGTGTTTTAAGAGATATTAGAGGTTTTGCTAACGGAAGTGTAAATATAACAGGTAAAGCAAATAAACCAAGTTTTAATGGGCAATTAAAAATAAATAAAGGTGGTTTAGGTATTCCAGAATTAAATGTAGATTTTAAATTCCAAGAAAATGCGTTGGTAGAACTATATGATCAAACCTTTGACTTTAAAAATATTGATATAACAGATTCAAAGTATAATACTAAAGGCTTACTAAAAGGAACCATTAGCCATATTAATTTTAATAAATGGAGTTTAGGTTTAGATGTTTCAACTGATAGATTACTAATTCTAGATACAAAATATTCAGAAGAAGCTATTTATTTTGGAACAGGATATATTTCTGGTAATGCTCAGATTTTTGGACCAACAGAAGGATTAACTATTAAAGCTGAAGCAAAAACAGAACCAGGAACTATATTTAATATCCCTTTAAATGATAACGAAAGTTTTGGAGATAACTCATTTATTCACTTTTTATCTAAAGAAGAAAAAGAAGCAAAACAAAAAGGAATTGAACTAGTTATAGTTAAAACTAAAGGCTTAGAAATGGATTTTGATTTAGATATAACTGAAGATGCAAAAATTAGTATTGTTATAGATAAATCTTCTGGAAGTACTATTACAGGTAGAGGAGCAGGCTCTTTGTTATTTGATATTAATACTAATGGAAAGTTTAATATGTATGGTGATTTTGTTATATACAAAGGCGATTATAACTTTTTATATGCTGGTTTAGTTGAGAAAAAATTTATTGTAGAGCCTTATGTAAGTACTTTGGCATGGAATGGTGAACCGTTTGATGCCTTAATTAATATTAAAGCCATATACAAAACTAGAGCAAATCCATCACCATTGTTAGATAATCCTATTAACAGAAGTATTCCTGTAGAACTAGAATTGGAATTAACAGATCGTTTAGAAAAACCAGAAATAAATTATCAATTTAATTTTCCAACAGTAGAATCTACAGTAAAATCTGAATTAAATTATAGGTTAGATTCTAAAGAAGAACGAGAAAATCAAGCATTATTTTTATTAGCATCTGGATCTTTTAATAGTGGTTTTGCTAATGTTAACATTTCGGGAACTTTAACCGAGCGTTTAAATGGATTAATAAACGGGATTTTTTCAGATCAAGATAATAAATTACAATTAGGCTTAAATTATGAAGCAGGGCAAAATAGACCAGATTATCAAACTGACAATAGAGTTGGTGTAACGCTTCAAACCAAATTAACAGATAGAATTTTAATTAACGGTAAAGTTGGTGTTCCAATTGGAGGAGCAAGTGAATCTGTTATTGCTGGAGACGTTCAGGTGGATTTTATTTTAAACGAAGAAGGTACATTAACTGCAAAAGTTTTCAATAGAGAAAATAGTATCCGTAATTTTGGAGAAGAAATTGGTTACACGCAAGGAGTAGGCGTTTCTTATAATGTAGATTTTGATACTTTTGGTGAATTGCTTCGTAAAATATTTGTATCAAAGAAGAAGCGTGAGGAAGAAGAACGTAAAAAACAGGAAGAAGAATTAAAAGAAACTGAAAAAGATAATCCTTTACCAGAAGGCATAATTATAAAACCTAAAAAATAAAATTTGGTGTTTATAATAATTAAATTTAAGAGATTTAATTTGTCATTTTCTTTATTACATTTACTAAATAACTATAATTTATGTCATCTAATATAAAAAAAATAGCAGTTTTAACTTCTGGAGGAGATGCTCCAGGAATGAATGCAGCAATTAGATCTGTTGTAAGGAGTTGTGCTTATTATAATATTGAATGTGTTGGTGTTTATAGAGGTTATGATGGAATGATAGAAGGTGATTTTAAATCGCTAAATGCAAGAAGTGTAAAAGGAATAATTAATAAAGGCGGAACGTTTTTAAAATCTGCTAGATCTAAAGAATTCAGAACTGTAGAAGGTCGTAAAAAAGCACATTCTAACTTAATAAAAGAAGGTATAGATGCTTTTGTTGTTATTGGAGGCGATGGTTCTTTTACAGGTGCTTTAATATTTAATAAAGAATTTAATTTCCCAATTATGGGGATTCCAGGAACAATAGATAATGATATTTTTGGAACATCACACACATTAGGATATGATACAGCATTAAATACTGCGGTAGATGTTATAGATAAAATTAGAGATACTGCAAGCTCACATAATCGATTATTTTTTATTGAAGTAATGGGAAGAGATGTTGGACATATTGCATTAAATGTTGGAATTGGAGCAGGAGCAGAAGAAATTTTAATTCCCGAAGAAGATTTAGGGTTAGAACGATTATTAGAATCTTTAAAGCGAAGTAAAAAATCAGGTAAAACCTCAAGTATTGTTGTAGTTTCTGAAGGTGATAAAATTGGGAAAAATGTATTTGAATTAAAAGACTATGTAGATGAAAATTTAATAGAATATGAAACTAGGGTTTCTGTTCTTGGACATATGCAACGTGGTGGAAACCCTTCTTGTTTTGACCGTGTTCTAGCAAGTAGAATGGGCGTAAAAGCAGTAGAGAGTATTTTAGAAGGTAAATCTAATTATATGGTAGGTTTGTTGAATGATAAAATAGAGATTACCCCTTTAAACGAAACTATTAAAGGAAAATCAAAAATAAATAATGAATTAATTCGTGTGTCAGATATAATGTCTGTTTAGCATAAACGAAGAAAAAAATAAAAAATAAAATGTCAAAATTAAAATTAGGAATAAACGGATTTGGTAGAATAGGTAGAATTGTATTTAGAGCTACTATAAAACGTAATAATGTAGAAGTAGTAGCAATTAACGATTTGTTAGATGTTAACCATTTAGCTTATTTATTAAAATTTGATTCCGTACATGGAAGGTTTGATGGTACAGTAGAAGTTAAAGATGGAAATTTAATTGTTAATGGAAAAACCATAAGAGTAACAGCAGAAAGAGATCCCAAAAACTTAAAATGGGATCAAGTAGGAGCAGATGTAATTGCAGAATGTACAGGTGTTTTTAAAACCTTAGAAACAGCTAATTACCATATTTTAGGTGGAGCAAAAAAAGTGGTGATATCTGCGCCAAGTTCAGATGTGCCAATGTTTGTTATGGGCGTAAATGATAATGAATTAACCTCATCTCAAACTATTGTTTCTAATGCATCATGTACTACAAACTGTTTAGCACCTTTAGCAAAAGTCATTGAAGATAATTTTGGAATAGAAGAAGCATTAATGACAACTATTCATGCTGCAACGTCTACACAATATACGGTAGATTCTCCTTCTCGTAAAAATTACCGTTTAGGTCGTTCAGCAATAAATAATATTATTCCTACAACTACTGGAGCTGCTAAGGCTGTAGGGAAGGTAATTCCAAAATTAGAAGGAAAAATTACTGGAATGGCTTTTAGAGTTCCAACTGCAAATGTATCTGTAGTAGATTTAACTGTTAAAACTAAAAAAGAAACGTCTTTAACAGAGATTAAATCTGTTATAAAGAAAATTTCAGAAACTTCCATGAAAGGTGTTTTAGGATATACAGAAGAAGCTGTGGTGTCCCAAGATTTTGTTAGTGAAACACAAACAAGCGTTTTTGATGCAGATGCTGCTATAGAGCTAAATTCAAAGTTTTTTAAGTTAGTCTCTTGGTATGATAATGAATTTGGATATTCTAATAAATTGGTGGATTTAGTTGAAAAAATCAACACTTTGTAATGTATATAAATACTTTTCTAGTTAAAAAAAGTTTCATTTAAACCTATATGCTATGATTTTAATTGTTGATAGTGGTTCTACTAAATCTGATTGGATTGCAATAGATAATGATGGTAATAAACTATTTGACAAAATAAAAACCAAAGGATTAAACCCAGCGATTTTATCCGAAAAGAAAATAAAGAAAATAATTAAAAATGAGAAAAAGCTCAAAGCTAATCGTAAGAAAGTAACTCATCTTTATTTTTATGGTGCAGGTTGCGGTACAGAAACGCCAAGATTAACACTAAAAACAGTATTTAAACAGTTCTTTTCTAAAGCAAAAGTAATTATCAAAGAAGATACTATGGCTGCAGTTTATGCAACTATAAATACACCAAAAGAAGCAGCTATTGTTTGTATTTTAGGAACTGGATCTAATTGTAGCTATTTTGACGGTAAAGTTCTTCATCAACGTGTAAGTTCTTTAGGTTATTCTATTATGGATGATGGCTCGGGTAACTATTTTGGAAAACAGTTATTACGTGAGTATTATTTTAATCATATGCCTAAGCCAGTTAGAGATTCTTTTGAAGAGAATTATAATTTGGACGCAGATTATATTAAATATAATTTATATAAAAAACCTAATCCAAATGCGTATTTAGCTCAGTTTGCTGAATTTATGATTTTAAATAAAGAGTCTAAGTATATTAAAGAATTAATAAAAACTGGAATACGTTCTTTTGCCAAAAACATGATACTACAATACACAGATGAATTAAAAACAGTACCAGTACATTTTGCTGGTTCTGTAGCTTTTTTCTGTCAAGAAGAAATAAGGGAAGTTGCTAAAGAATTAGGTTTTAAAACAGATAATTTTATTAGGAGACCAATTGATGGCTTAGTTAGTTTTCACAAAGTAAATAAGTAGTTTTATTTGGATGCAATTACACTGATTTCTACGTTAACAAACTTAGGAAGATTAGCGACTTCAACAGTTTCTCTAGCTGGAGCAGTATTTTCATCAAAGTAATTAGCATAAACAGCATTAATTTTAGAAAAATTATGCATATCACTAATAAAAATAGTTGTTTTAAAAACGTCTTTAAAAGTCATGTTAGCAGCTTCTAAAACAGCTTTTACATTTTCCATAACTTGAGTTGTTTCTGCTTCAATAGTATCTAAAACAAGCTTGTTAGTTTTTGGATTTATTGCTATTTGACCAGAAGTGTATAAAGTATCACCTTTTAATATGGCTTGGTTATAAGGGCCAATAGGAGCTGGTGCATTATCTGTTTTTATGATTGTTTTCATTCGCTTTTTTTATAATTATAAAAACTTGTCTTGTTTTCTTCTAGCTTCATATTTTAAGTCTTTTAAAACACTAGACGTAATACCTACAAAGAAGTTCCAACGGTTGTAAGTACCAAAAGGTACCCAAGAAAAATTCATTTTCCAACTTAATAAATCTCTACTAAAGCGAAGTTGTGTTAAACCAAAACCTTGATTTTTAAAATCGTAACTAGAAGATCCTCCAATACTCCATTTTGGAGCAATATCTATATCTCCAGAAAACATTAATGAATGAGACGAAATTTCGTTTTGTCTAGCAGAATTCGAGTAATTTACGGCATAAGCAAAACGTAAACTCCAAGGAATTTTATAGTTATAGAATTCACTTTCAACCTCTTCTTTATCTTCCTCCTTATCACTAAAGCCTTGATCTGCAAAATCTTCTGACACACCAAATAAATCATCATCTCGTCCACCACCAAAAAGTCTTTCGTTTCTAGATGCATCAGAGGTGTTATCTTTTTTGTCGTTCCCTTTACTTGAAAGACTATAACTTAATGTCATATTAGCACTTGTTAGTCTAAATAAACTACCATTGTTGTTTATATTAAAAGTATTTATTCTGGTATTGTTATTATCTAAAGCATAAGGGTCAAGAGTTGCTCCAAAGTTTATATTCATTTTTTTATCAAACAAAGCAGTTCCTCCAGTCATTCTAACTGGACTCCATTTTAAAGAGTCTCCTGCAACATTATATGAAGTAGAAAAATTTAGGTTGTTTAATAATATAAGTTTTTTAGGTTCTAAAGCAGTAGTGTCTCGATCACGAACTTTGGCTTCGAAATTATTAGATAAAGATAATCCAACAGAACTTGAAAAGGTTTTATTTGGAGTTCCAAAAATCCCACCTTCAAATCGAGTGTATTCACTTTTTGTTACTCCATCCGCTGTAATAACTTCAAATTCATCATAATAATTGTCGAAAGCTGGATTGATGTTGTAGCTAATACTTGGTCTCATAACATGCCTAATGGCTTGTATACGTTTACCTTCTTCTTTTTTATCAAAATTAAACATTCCATAAATAGTGGTACCAATACTTGTACTAAAGTTGTATGTTCTAAAAGCATCAAACCCATTTATGTCTTCTGTAACGGTTTCTTCTGTATCTTCATTATAAGATCTAGAAATTGTATTTGCTGTCCAGGTTTCATCAAAATTTGCATTAGCACTAACACTAAAATGTTTAAAGACCTTAAAGTTAGTAGATAAAGGAATGCTATGTTTTGCTCCAATTTGTGCATCATCAAACATTTCAGATTTAAAAAATAGAGAATCTGTTGTTGTAATTCTATTTTCTGCTCTTACGTTATATTGTACATTAATATTTTGAATAGCACCTTTTTTAGAGCCTTCCTTTGGAGCTAAAGGGAAAATTCGACCAATACTTCCTTGAAAAGTTGGTAAGGTCATATTTATAGCTTGTGTTTGAGTATTTTGACTATGTGTTGCTGTAAGACTTAGATTGACTTGCGGTTCTCCTTGAAATGTTTTAGAATAAGACACAGAAGAGGATAATGAGTTGTTTTGAGTATTGGGTAAATTAATTTGATTAATAGATTCTTGATAATAGGTACTACTACCTAAGTTAACTGATGCTGAAAATCGTGAATTAGGATTAGCTTGTTGAGCTTGGCTATGAGCCCAACGTAAATTGTAAATTTTTGTTTTAGAATAATCAGGAAAACCACGTTCACTATTGATTAGGTTTTCATATCTAAACCCAAAGCTGCCATTAAACTTATACCGAACATTATATTTAGTTTCTACACGTAAACCATAACTACTATTAGTGTAATAGTCACCTAAAACTGCTAAGTCAAAATAATCACTAATAGCAAAATAATAACCACCATTTTGTAAAAAATAACCACGATTCCCGTCTTCTCCAAAACTAGGAAATATAACACCAGAAGTTCTTTTTGTTGTCATTGGAAAAAAAGCAAATGGTAAACCTATTGGAGTAGGAACATCGTAAATAAATAAATTTGTTAAACCAGTAACTACTTTTTTGCCTTGTACAAACTTTCCTTTTCTAATTTTAAAATAATATTCTGGATCGTCTAAGTTCTCTGAAGTTGTTAATTTAGCATCAGACATATAATAGACAGAATCATTAACACGCTTAGTTAATTCGGCTTTAATATTCATACCTTGTTGTTCGGTAACAGAATTCCAAATTAATGCTTTTTTTGTGTCTATATTAAATCTAATAGAGTCTGGCTCTACAATATTTTCACCTTGCTTAAAATATGGTCTTTGTGTGTAAGCACCTGTGGAATCTTTTAATCTACCTGCATAAACTTCATTTTTATTAAAATCAATGACAATAATACCAGATTTAATTTGCATATTATCGTAGTAGACTTCAGCTTCATTATATAAATATAGTTTTTGCTCTTTTCTATTTAATGAAGTATAATCTTTTGCAGTATATTTTACAGAACTAGCCAATAATTCTTTTTTAGGTTTTATGGAATCATTTAATGTAGAGTCTTGTTCTTTTAAAACTGGTGTTATGTTTTTTAAAGAATCTAAATTTACTGTTTCAATTTCAGTTTTAGGTTCTGCAGAAATAGCCCTATTAGATTTTGGGATTTCTTGAGCATAGCTACATATGTTAATAAACCATGTAAAACTTAAAGCTAAAAGTATGTGGATTCTGTTTGTATGCAATGCTTTTAAATGTATTTTTGTAAAAGTATGGCTTGATTATTGAAAAGTCAAAACTACATATATTTTTTGTGATTAATTTTAGTATTCATAAAAAATTAATATTTAAGTTAATCTTGTTATTTAGTCTTTAATACTTATGAAAACGACACCAATATATCCTTTATTATTATTTATAGTTTTATTAACGTTTTTAAATCCGTTTAATACTTATGCTCAAAACGATAAGTTTGTTGTTGTTTTAGATGCCGGACATGGCGGACATGATAAAGGTAAGCCTAATAAAAAAGGATTTCATGAAAAGGATATAGCACTTTCGGTTGTTTTAAAAGTAGGTAGATTACTTGAAAAAAATAAAGACATTAAAGTTATTTATACACGAAAAACAGATGTTTTTGTAGATTTATTTAAAAGAGGTAAAATTGCAAACGAAGCAAATGCTGATCTTTTTGTGTCTGTACATTGCAATGCCGCAGCATCTATTCAAGCTCACGGAAGTGAAACGTTTGTTTTAGGTGTTCACAGGAATCAAACTAACTTAAATGTAGCTAAAGCGGAAAATTCAGTAATTTATTTGGAAGATAATCATCAAGAAACATATAAAGGTTATGATCCTAATAGACCAGAATCTTTAATTGGCTTAACTTTAGCTCAAGAAGAATACCTTGATCAAAGTATTTTATTAGCTTCTTTGGTTGAAGGACAGTTTAAAGATAATTTAAAAAGAAAGAGTAGAGGAGTAAAACAGGCAGGTTTTATTGTATTACATCAAACTGTTATGCCAAGTATTTTAGTAGAAACAGGTTTTGTAACCAACCCAAGCGATATAAAGTATTTGAGTAGTGTAAATGGTCAAAACAAATTAGCAGAATCTATTAGTTCTGCTGTTTTAAAGTATAAGTCTAGTTTGTATGTAAATAATTCTGAACCAGAAATTAATAACAATTCATCTTCTGATTCTATGGAATTAAACCCAGATAGTAATATGGTTTATAAAGTTCAAATAGCAGCAAGTAAAAATGATTTAGCTGCTAAATCGTATAACTTTAAAGGATTAAAAACTATTTCCAAGGAGAAAACAGGAGCTATTTATAGATATTTCTCAGGTGAAACGTCTAGTTATTCAGAAATAGAACGATTAAAAACCGAAGCTATAAACAAAGGTTACAAATCTGCATATATTGTTAGTTATAAAAACGGAAAACGTATTAAATAAAACTAAGTTTTAAAATCTTATAAATTACAAGGAAAAGTTCTATTTTATTTCTAATTTTGTTAGCAATCAAAATAAAAGCAATTTGAAACTTTCTTTAGAAGTAAAAACAGCACTTTTAGTAATCTCTGGAATTATATTATTCATTTTTGGATATAATTATCTTAAAGGTGAGAATTTATTAGAAGTCTCTGATAAATATTACACATCATTCGATTTTAATGGATTAAAACCTTCGGAACCTGTTACTATTATGGGTAATCCAATTGGTAGAATTGTAAATGTTGCTTACGATTTTGAGTCTGGAAAAACAAAAGTATCCTTTACGGTAGATAATAAGTTAGTATTTTCAAATAAATCAAAAGTACGTTTGTATCAACAAGGATTAATGGGTGGAAATGCTTTGGCTATTATTCCTTCAGAGATTGGAGAACAAGCCAAACCTGGAGATTTTTTAGAATCTGAGGTAGAAAAAGACTTAATACAATCATTATCTAGTAATTTTTCTGGATTAAGTTCTGGTTTAGATGTAACACTAAAATCTGCAGATTCTTTATTAATCGGATTAAACTCGTTAGTTAAAGACGATTCTGAAAAAGGAATTAAAAACGTTATAGCCGAATTAAACGCTACACTTAAAGGTTATAAGAACTTATCATATAACATAAATGGTTTAGTTAAAAAGAATGATGAATCTCTAACTACTATTTTAACTAATTTCAAAACCACTAGTGAAAGTTTAGCTACTCTAACTAAAGATTTAGAAAAAGCAAACCTTAAAGAAACCATAGCTAAATTGGATAGCGCATTAACTAAAGTAAACGGATTAATGGCTGGATTAGAAAATGGAGATGGTTCTATGGGGAAACTTTTAAAAGACGATAAGCTTTATAATAATTTAGAAGGCGCATCTAAGCAAATGGAACAATTACTTCAGGACTTAAAGTTGAATCCTAAACGTTATGTAAATATATCTGTTTTTGGAAGAAAAGCTAAAGTTTACGATGCAGAAGGAAACGAAATCAAAGACAAAAAATAAACTAAACCAACTATGGGAATAATTTCTAACTTACTATTTGCAATAGCTCTAATCATAGGATTTGGTTATTTTGCTAAAAATGTAAAATCTTTAGTTCGTAATATTAAACTAGGTAAAGATAAAGACATATCGGACAACAAGCCACAACGTCTAAAGAATATGATAAATATTGCTTTAGGGCAAAGTAAAATGGTAAAACGTCCTGTTTCTGGATTTTTACATGTTGTAGTTTATATTGGTTTTATAATAATAAATATTGAGGTCTTAGAAATTATAATAGACGGACTTTTTGGAACTCATAGAATAGGATTATCTGTTTTACCTGTTTCTGTTTATGGTTTTTTAATTGGGACATTCGAGGTTTTGGCTGTATTAGTTATAGTTGCAGTTATCGTTTTTTGGATAAGACGTAACGTAATTAAAATAAAACGTTTTTTAAGTTCAGAAATGAAAGGTTGGCCAAAAAGCGATGGAAATATTATTTTATACTTTGAAGTTGTTTTAATGTCACTATTCTTAATAATGAATGGAACAGATTCTACACATATTATTGAAGCTACAGGGACAACTTTTCAGGGCTTAAATTCAGGAAATATAATTAGTCAGTTTATAGCGCCTTTATTCTCAGGATTATCAGAAGGAACTTTACATGTTATAGAACGTAGCGCTTGGTGGATTCATATTTTAGGTATTTTAACGTTCTTAAATTACTTATATTATTCAAAGCATTTACATATTCTATTAGCATTTCCAAATGTATATTACGGGAAATTAACACCAAAAGGACAGTTTCCAAATAATCCAACAGTTACAAAAGAAGTTATGTTAATGATGGATCCAGATGCAGATCCATTTGCTGCTGCACCAGAAACAGAAGGTGAAGAAGAACCTGAAAAATTTGGAGCAAGCGATGTACAAGATTTACCTTGGGTAAACTTATTAAATGCATATACATGTACAGAATGTGGACGTTGTACTAGTGAATGTCCTGCAAATCTTACGGGTAAAAAATTGTCTCCTCGTAAAATTATGATGGATACTAGAGATCGTTTAACAGAAGTTGGTAAAAATATAGATGCCAATAAAGGTGTTTTTGTGCCAGACGGAAAACAATTATTAAACGATTACATTACTCCAGAAGAACTTTGGGCTTGTACCAGTTGTAATGCTTGTGTAGAAGCTTGTCCAGTAAGTATAGATCCTTTAAGTATAATTATGGAAATGCGTAGTTATTTAGTAATGGAAGAAAGTGCAGCGCCAACAGAATTAAACAACATGATGTCTAATATAGAAAATAATGGAGCGCCTTGGCCTTACAACCAACAAGATCGTTTAAACTGGAAAGACGAAGCTTAATTAATATTTTAGATATTTAAGTAATAAAAATAATAAGTTGGACTTAATTTATATGATTTAAGTTAAAAAAACTTTAAACACTATGAGCGAGCAACTAAACGTGCCAACTATGGCAGAATTAATGGCAGAAGGAAAGCAACCGGAAATTTTATTTTGGGTTGGTTCTGCTGGAAGTTACGACGATAGAGCAAAAAAAATAACAAAAGCCTTTGTTAAACTATTAAACAAAGCTAATGTGAATTTTGCCGTTTTAGGAACCGAAGAAAGTTGTACAGGAGATATAGCAAAACGTGCAGGAAATGAATTTTTGTTTCAAATGCAAGCTGTAATGAATATAGAACTTCTTAACGGTTACGAAGTAAAAAAAATTGTGACTTGCGATCCGCATTCGTTTAATTGTTTAAAAAATGAATATCCTGGATTAGGAGGAACTTACGATGTAATTCATCATACACAATACATAAAAGAATTATTAGATTCTGGAAGGTTAGAAGTAAAAGAAGATACGTTTAAAGGAAAACGAATTACATTTCATGATCCTTGTTATTTAGGAAGAGCAAATAACGAATATAATGCACCAAGAGACGTTTTAGCAAAAACTAAAGCGACTTTAGTTGAAATGAAACGTTCTAAAAACACAGCTTTATGTTGTGGTGCTGGTGGTGCACAAATGTTCAAAGAACCTGAAGCAGGACAAATGGATATTAACGTGTTAAGAACTCAAGATGCGTTAGAAACAAAACCAGATATTATTGCTACTGGTTGTCCATATTGTAATACCATGATGAGTGATGGTATTAAGTTTAAAGAAAAAGAAAACAGCATTGTTGTAAAAGATATTGCAGAACTAATTGCTGAAGCTAAAAATTTATAAATTGATATGAGAAACTTATTAGTATTAACCTTATTACTATCATCATCTTTTTTATTTAGTCAAAATAAGTCTAGAGATGAAGTTTTACAACTTATAACAGAAGATGTTTGCGAATGTATTCAGAAAAAATCTAAGAAATTCACTAAAAAAACAACGTCAGATAGAAAAAAAG
Organism: Aurantibacter sp.; assembly: GCF_042094015.1. Lineage (NCBI taxonomy): Bacteria > Pseudomonadati > Bacteroidota > Flavobacteriia > Flavobacteriales > Flavobacteriaceae > Aurantibacter > Aurantibacter sp. The sequence goes on from NZ_JBELDZ010000047.1 coordinate 18,483, forward strand.
CAGTTTTAGGGCTTTGTTTAATAGAAAGCTATAATGTTAGAAAGAAATTAAATAAAAAAATGAATAACGCTTCAGTTGATTATGGTCAAATTGGTGAAGAAGTAGGAGTTTTATTAGTTGATGTTTGTCTTGATGATTTTATGAATCTATTTTCTGAAGAAGAGTTAATAGATGTAGTAGAAGAAGAGTTTTTAGAAGAGGATAATGAAAATACACCACCGCAGCCGACATTAAAAAAAGAATCAGATTTAATTATTAAAGGCGAATTAATAGCTGTAAAAAATGATGCTGTTTCTTACTTTATTGTAAAAGATTCATTTAATAAAGAGCATATTTTTATTGTGAAGAATCAAATTAATGGTTCTGAATTTTTATTAGCAGATAATATAGACAAGACAATAACTGTATATTATACTTTAGAATATTTCTATGATTTAAGCGAAAACGGTTATACTAAAAAGAAGGTTGTAACATATATTGAATTAGATAAATAAAAATCACGTGCTAGTAGATTTCAATACATTACCAGAAGAATCTAAAGTTTGGGTATACCAAGCAAATCGTTCATTATCAGAGACTGAACTAGAAGAAATCACGTCTAAGTTAAATATATTTGTAGAAAATTGGGCCGCTCACGGAACTGGTTTGGAAGCTGGATTTGACATTCGTTATAAACGTTTTATTATTCTTGGTGTAAATCAAGCCAATCAAATCGCTACAGGTTGTTCTATAGATGCCTCAGTTCATTTTATTCAACAGTTAGAAAAAGAATATAACATAGATTTAATGGATAAGATGAATGTATCTTATAAACAAGGAGAATTTGTCGCTTATAAAACATTAATCGACTTTAAAAAGATGGCTAAAGATAGAGCTGTTACTGGTAAAACAATTGTATTTAATAATTTAGTAACTACAATAGGCGAATTTAACGAAGCTTGGGAAATTCCTGCTAGCGAATCTTGGCATAATAGATTCTTTTAAATAACACCTCTAATTGCTATAAAACATTAGTATAAATGGCAAGCGATATTTTTTTACTAAATATTTCAGGACAAGACAAACCGGGATTAACAGCTTCTTTAACTAATGTTTTAGCAGAATATAATGCAAAAGTACTAGATATTGGTCAAGCTAATATTCACAATACGTTATCCTTAGGTGTTTTATTTCAAATTGAATCTGGAGATAAATCTGCTGCAGTTTTAAAGGAACTATTATTTAAATCTTATAAGCTAGGTGTTTCTGCTAATTTTAATCCTATTTCAATAGAAGATTACGAAAAATGGGTGAATCTTCAAGGTAAAGACAGATATATTGTAACAATTCTAGGCGAAAAATTAGCAGCTAAATCAATATCAGAAGTCACAAAAGTTATTTCTGATAAAAACTTAAATATAGATGCAATAAAGCGTTTAACAGGGCGAATTTCTTTAGTAAAAAAAGACGATTATCCTAGAGCTTCTATACAATTATCAATTCGTGGTGAAATAAAAGACAAATCGGAAATCACTGCTAAGTTTATGCAAATTTCTAAAGAACTAAATGTAGATATTGCTTTTCAAGAAGATAATATATATCGTAGAAATAGACGTTTAGTGTGTTTTGATATGGATTCTACTTTAATACAAACCGAAGTTATAGACGAATTAGCAGAATTAGCTGGCGTTGGAGCAGAAGTAAAGGCAATTACAGAATCTGCTATGCAAGGCGAAATTGACTTTAATAAAAGTTTTAAACAACGTATGAAGCTTTTAAAAGGTCTTAGTGAAGATGTTTTACAAGATGTTGCCATTAATTTACCTATTACAAAAGGCGCAAAACGCTTAATAGACACCTTAAAATCTTACGGATTTAAAACCGCAATTTTATCTGGCGGATTTACTTATTTCGGACATTATTTACAAAAAGAATTAGGTATAGATTATGTGTTTGCTAATCAGTTAGAAATAAAAGATGGCTTATTAACAGGTGATTATTTAGGAGAAATTGTTGACGGAAATAAAAAAGCAGAATATTTAAAAGAAATTGCTAAACAAGAAGGTATAAACATTAGTCAAACCATTGCAGTTGGTGATGGTGCTAACGATTTACCAATGCTTAACCTTGCAGGCTTAGGTATTGCATTTCATGCCAAGCCTAAAGTAAAAGATAACGCACAAAGCGCTATTTCTAGTATTGGGCTAGATGGTGTTTTATACCTTTTAGGTTATCATGATAGACATATTGATTTAATTGAGTAGGTATTCTTTCTAATTTATAAATTACTCCTAAAAGATTACATTATTAAAGTTAACAACTTTCTTCATAAAATATATATAAAAGGCTTTATTTAAAAGGCGAGAAATACTAATTTGGCATAGATTTAGTTCTTAACAAAAAGAATCAAACCTTTATTTATGCGAAATTTACTAATGCTACTGTTTTCAGTAGTTACTATATATACTGCTTTTTCTCAAAATACACCAAATCCATTATTAGCTTCAAACCCAGAAGCTCAAAAAAAATGGGTGGATAGTGTTTATAACACATTAAACCTTAACGAAAAAATTGGCCAGTTGTATATGATTCAAATTTTTTCTAATCAAGATGCAGCAACACATAGAAAAAATGTTGCATTAATTAGAGATTATAATATTGGAGGAATAATATACTCTAAAGGTGGACCAGTTAGACAAGCCAAATTAAATAATAGTTTACAAGCTATGTCTAAATTACCACTACTTGTTGGGATGGATGCAGAATGGGGTTTATCTATGCGCTTAGATTCTACGTTTTCTTTTCCTTGGAATATGACTCTTGGTGCCATAAAAGATCCAAAATTAATAGAAAAAACCGGTAGACAATTAGGTGAGCATTGTAAACGTTTAGGAGTACATTTTAATTTTGCACCAGTAGTAGACATTAACACAAATCCAAGAAATCCAATTATTGGAAATAGATCTTTTGGAGAAGATAGAGATAATGTTACAGAAAAAGCATTGGCTTTTATGTCAGGAATGCAAAGTGTTGGTGTTTTAGC
>NZ_JBELDZ010000048.1:0-856 GCF_042094015.1 Aurantibacter sp.
ATACCTTCAAACCTAAAATTTGCATTGTCTAAAAAAGATTTATAAACTTTTAGATTTTCATATGATTGATTCCAGTTAAAATATGCGATAGATGCTTTAAATATAATATTGTTAACTAATAGTTCTCGTTCTGCTAAAGTTTGGCTTTGATAAGCTTTTGCTTTCTTTAAATCTGCCATTCGTTTATTAATAAATAAACCTTGACCTAAAGAGGCTGAAATACCAGCACTATATAATCCGTTATTTGGAACACTGTTTTCTGGGTTTAAAAACACACCAGAGTTCTCTTCAAATCCAGCCTGTAATTCAATACCATACCATGTTGGCACTTTAAATTTGGCGTTGAGTTGATCAAAATATTCTTGAGATTTAAATTCTTTTGTGTTAAAATCGCCTTCTAATTTAGGGTCAAATCCTCCGCGAGCTTTTGTTAAATTTGCATTTCCTTCATCGATTTTTAGGTTAGCTTGTTTAGTAATTGGATGTTCTGATTTTACCAAATTAATATACTCGCTAAAACTAATAGTATTATCTATATCTTGAGCTAATATTATAATTGGGAATAATAAAAAGATTAAAATTCTCATAGGTTATTTTTTAGTTTTTTCAGCTTTATTATCTATTGGTTGGTAATAGTTAGGAGGGAAACCATTTAGTTTTCTCCATAATTCAAACCAAATAGGAACATCTTCTAGTAAACCAATAGTTTTTGCTCCTGAACCAACTCTAACTGCTTTAGGCCATTCATGATCATCTTTGTCTGGAGCTAGTAGAATTCTAAATTTGCCATTTGGACTTATAAAATTTTCAATTGCAACAACTTTTGCGCCATAGGTTCCGTAACTAATATTAGGCC
>NZ_JBELDZ010000048.1:866-20016 GCF_042094015.1 Aurantibacter sp.
TCCATAGGTACCATAAGACACGTTTGGCCATCCACTAAATACAATTGCTGGCCATCCGTCAAACTGAATTCTAAAAGTTTCTCCAATATGTACTAAAGGTAAATCTATCGGGTCAACATAGGTCTCTATTGCTACGTCATAATCACTTGGCATAATTCCAACTAATTTTTCACCTTCTTTAAATGTTTCTCCTAAACCAGCTTTTAGAGCTTTATTTATATAACCATTTTGTGGCGCGGTTATATAATACATATTATTTCTAAGTTGATAATTTGAGTTTTGATTTTCTAATTTAGAGACTTGAGCTTCTGCATCGAATTGACTAGATTCTGCTGTAAATTTATCGCTTTGAGATTTTGAGATTTTATCAGCATATTCTGCCGAAATTCTAATTAATTCAACTTTTGAATTCAAAAATTTGTTTTCTCTAGCAATAACTTTTGCTTGAACTTCTTGAATTTTCAATCTTTTTTCTTCTACATCTTTTGTTGCTTTTAAACCTTCTTTAGCAAGAGTTTCTATACGCTCTAATTGAGTTTCTGCAATCTTATAGTTTAATTTTTCTGCTTCAAAATCTGTACTATCGCTTTTTACTTTTAGTTTAGCTTGTTGTATTTTTAGGCTTCTTTCCTTTATTAAAGCAGTAACTTGATTATTTAATGCTCCAATTTTTGATTGATATGATGAAACAGATGATGTTTTAGCTTTAATTTGTTGATTGGTTCTTTCTACTAACCTTGGGTCAAAATACTCACTTTTAACTTCAGAAATATGAAGTATAGTATCGCCCTTTTTTACAAAATCACCTTCACGAACATGCCATTTTTCTATTCTTCCAGGAATAACAGATTGAATGGTTTGTGGTCTTTGGTCTGGTTTTAAAGTTGTAACTAAACCATTACTGTTAATGTTTTGAGTCCATGGAAGGAATATTATTATAATACATAAAACCCCAAACAATTTTAATAAACGGTTAAACATTTTATAATGGTCCTTGTTAAATGCTTTTTTATAAGCTTTATACTCATTAAGCTTAACGTGTTTTCCAACTGAGTTTTCTGATATATTAAGCATAATTTTAGTTTATTTTACCTTTTTCTAAGGTTATTATTCTTGAACATTTTGTTTGCCATTCTGGGTTTTTACTCACAACAACAAGAGACCAAATATTATTTTTATTAGTTAAATAATCTATTATTTTTGATGCTTCTTTAGGGTCGAATTGATCTAAAGGGTCTTTTAATAACAATAATTTAGGTTGTTTTAATAATGCTCTTGCTAATAAAATTTTCTTATTGTTTGTATTAGAAATTCGTTTTCCTTCAGGATAAATAATAGTTTCTATACCATTAGGTTGTTCTTTAATAAAATCTGTTAATCCAATATTTGTGATAACCTGGTCTATTTCACTATCAGTAATATTTGAGTCTGTAAAGGTTAGATTTTCTCTAATTGTACCTTCAAAAGGTGTTTCTTCTGCTAGTACTTGACCTATTAATCCTCTATAGCTATTTAGATTTATTCCAGAATATGCCAAATCATTAATGTTTAACTTTCCTTTTGTTGGTTCAATAATTCCGGCTATTGCTTTTAATAATGTAGCTTTACCGGCACTTTGACCACCATTTATAACTATAAACTCATTATGGTTTATAGTTAAATTAATTCTATCTAAAATTGGTGAATCTCTATCTGGAACAGAGTAAATGTAATTCTCTAATTCTATTTTTAAATTTTCAGAATTAGAAATTCTTTTACCGTTTTGATGCTCTATTGGTTTATCAGAAACTTGCCCTAATTTTTCTAAAGAAGTTAACAGATCATAAAATGTTTCTAATCCTAATAGTAGTTTTTCTACAGAATTAATAACTAAAAGTATAATAATTTCGGCCGCTACAAATTGACCAATATTCATTTGTTGATTTAAAACTAATATTCCACCAATTAAAAGTAAACCTGCTGTAACTAATATTTTAAATGCAATTAATTGTTTAAATTGAAGTATTAAAACTTTAAAATGACTTTCTCTAGCCTTTAAATAACCCGTAACTAAGTCATCATTTTTTTCCATAGCTAAACTAGTTTTTCCAGATAATTTAAAGCTAATTACGCTTCTAGCAATTTCCTGTAACCAATGTGCAACTTTGTACTTATATTTAGACTCAGCTAAGCTTGTTTCTAATCCTTTTTTTGCAGTATATTTAAATACTACATATATAAGAAGGAGTAAGAATATACCATATATTATAAAAAATGGATGATAAAATGAAAGTATTAATAACCCAAATATTATTTGTAATAAAGCAGCAGGAAAATCTATAACTATTTTCGATATTCCTTTTTGAACAATAAGTGTATCAAAAAAACGATTTGCTAATTCTGGCGGATAATAACTTCTAAATTCACTCATTTTAATTTTAGGAAACCTAAAGGCAAACTCAAAAGATGAACGTGTAAATATTTTTTGTTGAATATTCTCTGAAATTCTAATTTGCATTAATTGAAGAATTCCAACAAAAGCTACACCTAATGTAACTAATGTAACTAATACAATATAAGACGAACTTATTTGTGCGCCTTGAATCATATTAATAATAGCTTGTATTCCTAAAGGAAGAGACAGGTTAACCAATCCAGCAAATATGGCATAAAATAGCACTTGCCTAATGTCTTGTCTATCTAATTGTAAAAGTCTTAAGAAACGTTGCCAAGAGGTAATCATTATCTTATTCATAAATTAATGTTTTAAAGTGTTAAATACTAAGTTTTTAAAATAAGATGTAGGATCATTAGTTTCTTTAAAGTCTGATATAGAGCTAAAATGATCTTTTATGAATTGCATATGTAAAGCACCATCTATAACAGAACTAGCTAAACTAAATGGATGTTGGTAATCTGGGTTAACGTCTAAAACCATATTTTTTAAGCGTGTTACTAATCTTTTAAAAGTAGCGAAATAACCTTCTTTATTTTCTATGTCTACTTCTTTTGTTAAGTAAGATTTTGAGTATTCATTTATAATAATGCGTTTTAAAGCTATTTCATCAATATGATTATAATTTGTATCTAAACTTGTGTTTTGAGTCAAAATACTAATTGCTATTTCTAATTTTAATTTAGAATTAGAGATGTTATTTGTGGCAAAGACTAACTGATATTCTAACCAGCTCCAATACCATGACGACAAATAGAGAAGTAGTTTGTGTTTACTTTCAAAATAACGATAAATTGAACTTTCGTTAGAATTAATTTTAACACCTAATTTTTTAAAAGTAAATGAGTCAAATCCAATTTCATCAATTAATAAAATACTAGATTCTATTATGCGTTTGCCCAAATCAGAAGACTCAGGATCTTTTAAATAAATTTTATCATTAATATTTATCTTTATGCTTGATAGTAGATTATTCATTATTAACTAATTTAATTTCAAATTTAATAGTATTACTATTATAAATGAAATTTTTAGTATTAATTTAACTAATAGTATGTATTAGTATTTCTTATTATTAGACCTTAAAACTATTAGAATTAGGAAGTTCAAAGATTTCTAAATCAAAATAAATAACAGAAGCTAGAATGTGATCAAAGATATCTGCTATAATATATTCGTAGTTTTGCCAACGTTTATCTTTGCTAAAAGCATAAATTTCTATAGGTAAGCCTTGAGTTGTAGGTTTTAACTGCCTTGTCATGATAAACATATCTTTGTTTATTGCAGAATGATTTTCAATATAAGTTTCTATATATTTTCTAAAAACACCAATGTTAGTTAAGTTTCGTCCGTTAATTAAAACAGACTTGTCTATGTTGTTTTTTGTATTGTAATTATTTATTTCCGTTTGACGTTTTTCTAAATAACTAGTTATTAAATGTATCTCTTTTAATTCATTTATATCATTCTCTTTTAAATGCTTTATACTATTCATATCTATAATAATAGAACGTTTTATGCGTCTTCCTCCAGAATTTTGCATACCTCGCCAATTCTGAAAAGAATCCGATATTAATGCATATGTGGGAATAGTTGTAATTGTCATATCAAAATTCTGAACTTTTACAGTTGCTAAATTAATTTCACAAACATCTCCATCTGCGCCATATTTTTCAAAAGTTATCCAATCTCCAATTCTAACCATATCGTTTATGGAAACCTGAATACTTGCTACAAAACCTAAAATGGTGTCTTTAAAAATTAATATAATTACTGCAGAAATAGCACCTAAACCAGTTAAAAACCTAAGCATTGGTATATTACTTATATAAGCGAATGAAAATAGAATACCAGTTAGCCAAGCAAAAATCATAAATACTTGAATGTAACTATCTATAGGTTTATCTTTAAAATTAGATAATGTTTTTAAATAATCTTTTACAGCGTTTAAAATACTTCTAACTATCCAAAGCGATAAAATTATTGCTGCAACACCTACAATTTTACTTAATGGATTTAAAATGAACTTGTAGTCTCTAAATACGAAAGGAATTAATTCAAAAGCAACAATTAAAGGAATAACGTGTGCTATATTTCTAGGTACTTTATTTGTAATTAAGATATCATCAAAATTAGTTTTTGTTTTTCCTGCTAATTGAGCAAAAAATAATCGAAGTAGCCTTCTTGTAATAGTATCTACTATAAATACAAGAATTAATAATGCTACAAAAAGAATGATCATATTTAATATTTTGGCTGTACTATCTGAAACAGACCAAGATAAAAATAGATTATAAAAGTAACAACTAATAGATTCCATGTCTAGATTGATTTAAAGCAAAAATACTATCATTTTTAGCATTAAAGTGATGTGTAATGCTAAAGTTTAAATAAAGTTTTTAATCTGTTTTATTTCTTTTGGAGTATTAAATAAGTTTGGGTCTAATTTTATAGCACCAATTCGTACTCGAACTAATCGTAAAGTAGGAAAACCTACTGCAGCTGTCATTTTTCTAACTTGTCTAAATTTGCCTTCTGTTACAGTTATAGAAACCCAAGATGTTGGTCCGTGACGTTCATCTCGTATTTTTTTTCTACGTTCTGGTAACTCAGGTAATTCTAATATTTTAAAGGCTTTGCAAGGTTTAGTCTTGTATAAATCTCCATTTATACTAATATTTAAACCATTTTGAAGTTGATTTAAAGCCTCACTAGTAATTAAGCCATCTATTTGTGCATAATATTCTTTTTCAACCTTAGAACTATTTACATAGTAACTGGTTTTACCACAAGTTGTTAATAGAAGTAAGCCTTCGCTATCTTCATCTAGTCTGCCAATTGGCATAATATTTTCTGGAAATTGACCTAAATCACCTAAAAAATGCTTCTTTTTTTGATGTTTACAATTTGTAGAAAATTGACTTAACATACCAAATGGTTTACAGACTTTAAAATTATGATGTTTCTGACTTGACTCCATTTTAATTACTTAGCAACTTTATAGGATTTTAACTAACTTTTATCTTAAGTGATTTAGTGTTATTATAAAACAAGTTTCCCATTAATCAAGATCTTTTCAATACAGTTTTCCCCAAAAGCATAAGGTAAATAATTGTAATTCTCTATTGGTTTTGTAATGATTAAATTAGCTTTCTTTCCTTTAGTAATACTTCCATATTGATTTGAAATTTCCATAGCAAAAGCTCCATTTAAAGTTGCTGCGTTTATGGCTTCTTCTGGAGTTAGTTTCATTTTTATACAAGCTGTACTTACTACAAAATTCATATTACCGCTTGGTGTAGAACCAGGATTATAGTCTGTAGCTAAAGCTATAGGTAAGCCAGCTTCTAAAAGCTGTTTTGCTGGTGTATATGGAATACTTAAAAAATAGGAGCAAGAAGGCAATGCAACTGGCATAGTGTTACTATTTTGAAGTGCAATAACATCTTCAGGACTTAATTCTTCTAAATGATCGACACTTACTGCATTATATTCTACTGCTAATTTTACACCACCAAAACTATTAAATTGATTAACGTGTATTTTAGATTTTAAGCCATATTTTTTTCCAGCTTCCATAATACGTTTTGTATCCTCTAAATCAAAATAACCTTTTTCGCAAAATATGTCTATATAATCAGCTAAATCTTCAGATTCAATTTTTGGTAACATATCTTTTATAATATGATCTAAATAACCTGATTTGTTGTCCTTAAATTCTTTTGGAACTGCATGAGCTCCTAAAAAAGTAGCTTTAATTTTTATGTTTTGTTCTTTTTTTAATCGTTTTATAACACGAAGCATTTTAAGTTCTGCCTCTAAGGTTAGTCCATAGCCAGATTTAATTTCTAAAGCACCAGTTCCTAATTTTATAAGCTGATTAATACGTTGAAGTGACTGTTGGTATAAATCATCTTCAGTCGTATTTTGAAGTGTTTTAGCGGAATTTAATATTCCACCACCACGATTTGCAATGTCTTCGTAACTTAATCCATTAATTCTATCTACAAATTCCTGAACTCTATTTCCTGCATAAACTACATGAGTATGAGAATCGCACCAAGTAGGCATAACTATTTTACCTGAAGCATCAATTATTGTTTCGGCTTTAGTAGAGTAGCAGTCTTCCATTTTTCCAAAATCAACTATAGTATCATTTTCAATTAAAAGATACGCGTTTTCAATTAATGGTAAGGTTTTCATTTCTTCACCAGAAACTTTTAAGATGTTAGCTTCTCTAACTTGTATTAGTTGTTTTATGTTGATTATTAGTGTTGTCATAATTCAGAATTAAGTATAAAAAAACGCTGCATTAAAAATACAGCGTTTTGATTAAATTAGTACTTTTTTTAATTTAAACTTCCAACCATATTTTCTGGTTTAACCCATTCATCATAATCTTCAGAAGAAACATAACCTAAATTAACGGCTTCTTCTTTTAAGGTTGTTCCGTTTGCGTGTGCTGTATTTGCTATTTCAGCAGCTTTATAATAACCAATTTTAGTATTTAAAGCAGTTACAAGCATTAAAGAATTGTTTAATAACTCTTTAATTACTTGATGATTTGGCTCTATTCCAGCAACACAGTTTTCTTCAAAACTAGCACAAGCATCACCAATTAATTGAGCAGATTGTAAAATGTTTGCAGCCATCATTGGTTTAAACACATTAAGTTCATAATGTCCTTGTGTTCCTCCAACAGTAATTGCTACATCGTTACCCATAACTTGTGCGCAAACCATAGTAATAGCTTCACATTGTGTTGGATTTACTTTTCCTGGCATAATAGAACTTCCTGGTTCATTTGCTGGAATAATAATTTCTCCAATACCTGAGCGAGGACCAGAAGCCATCATTCTAATATCGTTGGCAATTTTATTTAAAGATACAGCGATTTGCTTTAAAGCACCATGAGACTCAACAATTGCGTCATGTGCCGCTAAAGCTTCAAATTTATTGGGAGCAGTAATAAAAGGTAGTTTTGTAAACTCAGCAATGTACTTTGCAACTAAAACATCGTAACCTTTTGGTGTGTTAAGTCCTGTTCCAACAGCAGTTCCACCTAAAGCTAATTCGCTTAAATGCTCTAAAGTATTTTCTAAGGCTTTTAATCCATGATCTAATTGAGACACGTATCCAGAAAATTCTTGACCTAAGGTTAAAGGTGTAGCATCCATTAAATGTGTTCTACCAATTTTAACTACATTTTTAAATGCAAGAGCTTTATCGTTTAGTGTATTTCTTAATTGCTTTACTCCAGGAATAGTAGTTTCTACAATTTTCTTGTATGCAGCAATATGCATTCCTGTTGGAAATGTATCGTTAGACGATTGAGATTTGTTTACATCATCGTTTGGTGCAATAACTTTTTCGCCTTCACCAATAACGCGTCCTGCTAATTGTTGTGCTCTATTGGCAACAACTTCATTAACATTCATATTAGATTGTGTCCCAGAACCAGTTTGCCATATTACTAATGGAAATTGGTCGTTGTGTTTTCCGTCTAAAATCTCCTCACAAGCTGCAGCAATTAAATCACGTTTATCTTCTGATAAAACACCTAATTCACAATTTGTAAATGCTGCAGCTTTTTTTAAGTATGCAAACCCATAAACGACTTCTAAAGGCATAGATGCTACTGCACCAATTTTAAAATTATTTCTAGAACGTTCGGTTTGTGCGCCCCAAAGTTTATCTGCTGGGACTTTTACATCGCCCATTGTATCTTTTTCTATTCTAAATGCCATAATAGTCTGTTTTATTTAATGGTACAAATTTAAGAAATTTAACACGTTTTTAGAGTGATTTCTTAAAATGATTATATTGAATTATTTTTTATTTAATCTTAGCCTATATTCTTATTCTTATTATTATTGCAATTCATTAAAAAAGTTAATATGAAATATTTTTATTTATTTTTTGCCTTCTTAAGTTTTAGTTTTATAAATGCTCAAAACAATTTTGAAGACGGTTATTATATTAATAACTCTGGTGACAAGGTTAATTGTTTAATTAAAAATATAGATTGGAAATACAATCCAGAGTTTATTACAATTAAAAATGATCAATCAAATGATTCAAAAAAGATAAATATTAATTTAATTAAAGAATTTAGTGTAAGTGATGTTAAATTTATTAGATCTACAGTTTTGTTAGAAAGATCAGTAGAGTTTACTAATTCACTTTCTGATAAGTTTGATCCAGAATTAAAAGAAGAAACCATTTTTTTAAAATGCCTATCAATTGGAAAGGCAAACCTTTATTCTTATAAAGATTCAAATTTCATCAAATTTTTTATTGATAATGATTTAAATAAGCAAGAGCAATTAGTATTTAAATCTTACCTAAAAGATGGTATTGTAAGAGTAAATAATACTTATAAATCTCTTTTAATCTTTTTAAAAAATTGTGAGAATATTAATGCTGAAGATATCCAAAAATTAAAATATAAAGAAAAAGAACTAATCGAAATATTTAATACTTATAACACATGTTATGATAAAACATTTGAAAATAATTTTGATAAAAAAACTAAAGGCAAGTTTAATATCTATCCAAGAGTTGGTATAGGTTCAACTAAAGGAAAATTAGAAACTGGTGGAAATTTAAATACTTTTGATGATGTTAGTTATGAAAATAAACCATCTACATTTTTTGGTTTAGAGTTAGAATATATTTTGCCATTTAATAATAACAAATGGGCAATAACATTAGAAGGATATAATGTGTCTTATTCAGCAGAAGATAATACTGATAACCTGCAAAAATTTGATTTGACTTACGAAGGAATTAATTCAGCAATTGGTGTTAGATATTATATGTATTTAAAAAGCACAAAATTAAGACTTCTATTAAATAGTGGTATTATAGTTCCGTTAAGTGTAAACTCTAATTCTAAATTTGGTAGATTTGAATTAAATCCAAGTACAAGCTTATATTTTGGAGGCGGAATGAGTTTTAATAAAAAAATAAATGCTGAATTAAGGTTGTTTCCAAATGCTAATTTATTTAAAGCAGGTAGTGTTGCTGGAAGTATTAATTCTGTAGGTTTAATTTTTTCATATAATATTTTATAATATTAGTGTTGCATTAAAAAATGCTTTGTTTTATATTTGCAGTAATAACAATTATTAAGACACAACCAAGTTATGTTCGAATTTGACCAATATTTAGGATTTTTAGCCTTTTTAACTATTTTAACCATAGGATTTTGGTTATTAATATTTTTAGCAACTTTTGTTGTACCGTATTGGATTGGTGGATCTTTAATTGAACGTATAAAAGAAATTATGGATGAACGTAAAGCTAAGCGCGAAGCTTAATTTTATTTTAAGAATATATTTAAAAGGAGCAATAAAATTGCTCCTTTTTTTATGCTAAAATTTTAGTTTAGAGATTAAAAAAAGGCTTCAGTTATTAGATTGAAGCCTTTTTTACAGAGTAATAGAGTAGAAGTAATGCTTATTCTTGCATAGTGTGATATACATTTTGCACATCATCATCATCATCTAATTTTTCTAATAACTTGTCTACATCTGCTTGTTGCTCTTCTGTTAACTCTTTTGTAATTTGAGGAATACGTTCAAAACCAGAAGATAATATTTCTATTTCTCTAGATTCTAATTCGGCTTGAATAGCTCCAAAACTTTCAAATGGCGCATAGATTAAAATTCCATCATCATCTGCAAAAACTTCTTCTGCTCCAAAATCTATAAATTCTAATTCTAATTCTTCAGGATCTAAACCTTCAGATGGAATTCTAAAATTACAAGTATGATCAAACATAAAAACAACTGATCCAGAAGTTCCCATGTTTCCATCGCATTTGCTAAAACACGCTCTGACATTTGCAACTGTTCTGGTATTGTTATCTGTTGCAGTTTCTACTAGAACAGCAATTCCATGTGGAGCATAACCTTCAAAAACCACCTCTTTATAATCACCTTGACCTTTTTCACTTGCTTTTTTAATAGCACGTTCCACATTGTCTTTAGGCATATTTATAGACTTTGCATTCTGTATAACAGCTCTTAAACGCGAATTAGAATCAGGATCTGGTCCGCCTTCTTTTACTGCCATTACAATGTCTTTACCAATACGAGTAAATGCTTTACTCATAGCAGACCAACGTTTCATTTTACGTGCTTTACGAAATTCAAAAGCTCTTCCCATTTCTGTGTGTATGTTTAATTTCGCGTTCGCGAAGTTTTTAAAATACTATGAATTACAAATTTAAAAAAATAAGTGATGTTTTAAAATTGATTTGCTCAAATTATTCTTCCTCTACAATAGATTCAAAAGCGTGAGCTAAATCAAAATCTTTTTGTGTTACGCCATTTGCATCGTGTGTAGTTAATGATACAGTCAATAGATTATATGTATTAGACCAGTCTGGATGATGATTTTGTGCTTCGCACTCAAAAGCCATTCTACTCATAGCACTAAAACAGTCTTTGAAGTTATTGAATTCAAATTCGCAATACAATGTATTATCTACATAATCCCATTCTGGTAATGCTTTTAGTTTTTCGTTAATTTCTTTTTCAGTTAAAGTTTTCATAGCTATTGTTTTAATTCATTTATAACAAAATCACTTCTGTAATTTAAATGTTTAGGTAATATATTATGTTTTGGTAGTACTGCCAAATATCTATCATTATTTGTAGTGTAAACTTGTTTTAAAATTGGGTTTTTAAGTTGAAGTGTTTTAGCTATTTCTTTTATAAAATCGTTATAATGAACTAAATCTGTACTTCCTAAATGATAAATCCCAGATTTATTACGATTTATGATATAATGAATTTGTTGTGTGATTTTAAAATCTGTTGCAACGTTTAAAATTAAATTTGGAAAAACTTCAATGGGTTCTTTAGCTTTATAAAATGCTTTAATTTCTATAATTCTTGGAGAATGTTTTCCAAATACCATTGGTAATCTTAAAATTGCATACTTCTTTTTTGGTAAGCGAAGAAGCATATTTTCTATCTTAATTTTAAAATAGCCAAATTTACTAAGACTTAAAGTTTTATCTTGTTCGTAACTTGGAAACTGACTGTAGGCATCGAAAACATTGGCAGATGATAAGAATATGAGTTTGCAATTATTGTTTTTAACATACTCAACCATATGAAAATGTGCTACAATTTGGGCGCCAAAATCGCCTCGTAAAGCAGAAATGATTATTGTTGGTTTTACAGCTTCAATTATCTCTGTAGCATCGTCTTCTTCTAATATATAATGAAAATAATGTTGGTTTTTTGATAAAGCTATTGTTTCTGTTCTATATGTTCCAAAAGTATTGTAATAAGAACATAATTCTTTATAAATAGCACTTCCAAGAAAACCGCTACCACCAAATATGAGAATTCTGTGCTTGTTTTTATCCATAAACTAAAATAAACTTTTAAAATATAGATAATTCAGTTTTACTAGTAAACAGTTCTAAGGCTTGCATTCCTAATTTTGAATTTCCTTTCTTGTTAAGTCCTGGAGACCAGACAGATATTACAAATTTATTTGGAAGTAACGCTACAATTCCTCCACCAACACCACTTTTACCTGGTAAACCTACTTCGAAAGCAAATTCCCCAGCTTCATCGTAAAATCCACAAGTAAGCATTATGGCATTTATACGTTTTGCTTGACTAGAAGTAATATGCAATTTGTCTTGTAAGCATTTTCCTTTATTAGCAAATAAATAAAAAGCGTTAGTGATTTGCTCGCAAGTCATAGCTAAAGAGCATTGCATAAAGTAGAAATCTAAAACTGTATCAACATCATTTTTTAAATTCCCAAACGATTTTAAAAGATTAGCAATTGCATAATTTTTAAACCCGGTTTCTTTTTCTGAAGCAGCAACTTTATAATCATAATCTATAGATTGATCATTCGTGATTTGTCTAATAAAGTCTAAGAATCCTTCTTTTGGATTTTCTAATTCGGAAACCAAAATGTCAGCAATTACAATTGCGCCAGAATTTATAAATGGATTTCTTGGAATACCATTTTCTACTTCTAAAAGTGTTAAAAAATTAAATGGATTTCCAGATGGTTCTACATCAACACGTTTCCAAACATCATCAGTTTTTTTTGCAACTGCTAGAGCTAACGTCAAAACTTTAGTAATACTTTGAGTAGAAAATTTGGTTTGATAATCTCCAACACCAAAATTGTCGTTTTTTAAAACGTTTAAATAAACCCCAAAAGCATTTTTGTTAACATTCTTTAATTCAGGAATATAATCGGCAACATTTCCTTTATCTTCTACAAGAGAAATCTGTTGTTTAATGTCTTCTAAAATGCTTTTGAAATCTATCATATATTATCCTTTATAGAAAGGTAATTTCACTACAGTTGCAGGAATTGCCTTTTTACGAATTTGAATATTTATTTTACTGTTTGCTTTTGCAAAAATAGTTGGTACATAACCTAAACCAATACCTTTACCTAAGCTAGGAGACATAGTTCCTGAAGTTACAACTCCAATTTTATGTCCTTTGCCGTCTACAATATCGTAATCTTGTCTTGGAATTCCGCGTTCATCTAATTCAAAAGCCACTAATTTTTTGTCTACACCTTTTTCTTTTTGGTCTTTAAAAATCTCAGAACTTGAAAAGTCTTTTGTGAATTTAGTTATCCAACCTAAACCAGCTTCTATAGGAGAAGTAGTATCATTTATATCGTTACCATATAAGCAATAACCCATTTCCAAGCGTAATGTATCTCTAGCGGCTAATCCAATAGGTTTTGCACCAGCTTTGGTTACTGCATCCCAAACTTGTTTAACTTCTGTGTTTTTACAGTAAATTTCAAATCCACCGCTGCCAGTATAACCAGTTGCAGAGATAATAACATGTTCTATACCTGCAAAATCTCCAACTATAAAGTTATAGAAAGAAATCTCAGCTAAATCATGAGAACTTAAAGATTGCATTGCGTTTACAGCTTCTGGACCTTGAATAGCTAAAAGCGAATAATCTTCACTTAAATCCTTCATTTCTGCACCAACATCGTTTTTAGATTGTAACCAATTCCAATCTTTTTCAATATTACTAGCATTTACAACAGCTAAATATTGCTCTTCTTTTAATTTATAAATAATTAAATCGTCTATAATTCCGCCATCATCATTCGGCATACAGCTATACTGTGCTTTACCGATGGTTAACTTAGAAGCATCGTTTGTACACGTTTTTTGAATTAATGCTAAAGCATTTGGTCCTTCAATTAAAAACTCTCCCATATGAGATACATCAAAAACTCCAACACTTTTTCTAACGGTTTCGTGTTCAATAGTTACGCCATCATATTGTACTGGCATATTGTATCCTGCAAATGGTACCATTTTTGCCCCAAGAGCTTCGTGTGTTGCTGAAAGTGCTGTATTTTTCATCTTTAGTTTTTTAATTTTAACAAAAGTATCGAAAAATAATGTTAAAACAAGGTACATAACCAATCACATTTTATAAAATTATATTACTTTTCAAGCTCAAATCATTTCCCTTTATATGAAAACTATCTATTCAGTATTTATTGCTTTTTTTACTTTTATATTTACAATTGCTCAAAATGGAAATCCTACAGATTATTTATCTAAAGAGTTTCATAAAGAAAGAAGAGAAGCTTTAAGAGCAAAAATGCCTAAAAATTCTGTTGCAGTTTTGTTTTCTAACCCAGTTAGGAATCGTGCTAATGATGTGGATTTTATTTATCATCAAGATCCAGATTTTTATTATTTAACAGGTTTAAAAGAACCACATTCTGTATTGGTTGTTTTTTCTGAAAACCAAACTAACTCTGAAGGTGTAGTTTATAATGATATTTTGTTTTTGCAACCAAAAGATCCTAGAGCAGAAATGTGGAATGGAAGACGTTTAGGAGCAGATTTAGCAAAAACAAAATTAGGTTTTACTTATACGTTAAACACATCTACTTTTATTGAAAACACAGTTGATTTTAATACGTTTGATAATATAATTTTCCACAACTTTAAAGATGATTATAGAGATGGAAGAAGTGCAGTAGATTTATTTGATTTAACTAAAAATTTTAAAACTCAAATTAATTTTGTGCCAAAAACAACTTCAGTAATTGTAGAACAGGTTTATGGTGTAATAAAAGCAACGCCTATAGAGAATAGTGCAAATGTAGCGCAAAACATAGGAAGCTATTCAACGCAATTTCCAGAACTTAAAAAAGACGAACTGATTAATAAATATATGTCTGCTACAACTAACCATGTTAGAGAAGAAGCTAAAAAAGAAATTCTAAACATTAAAGCTGAAACACCAAAATATAACACTAAAATGCTTGGTGGTTTTATGGCAGAATTACGAGAAATTAAAACTGCTGAAGAAATGAAACTTTTAACAAAAGCAGTACAGATTTCAGCAATTGGACAAATAGAAATAATGAAAGCTATGCATCCAGGAATGTCTGAAGGAGAAATTCAAGGTGTACACGAATATGTTTATAAAAAGTATGGTAGTGAATATGAAGGTTATCCTAGTATTGTAGGCGCAGGAAATAATGGTTGTGTATTACATTATATAGATAATACAAAAACGAAAGTAGCTAATGAGTTAGTTTTAATGGATTTAGGTGCAGAATACCGCGGCTATACAGCAGATGTTACTAGAACTATTCCTGCTAATGGAAAATTCTCTAAAGAACAACGCGCAATTTATGATATAGTATATAAATCTCAAGAAGCAGGAATTGCAGCTTGTACCGTTGGAGCACCTTTTTTTAAGAGCAACCAAGAAGCACAAAAAGTAATTAATCAAGGGTTGTTTGATTTAGGAATTATAAAATCTTTAGACGAAAGACATAATTATTTACCACATGGTACATCACATTATATTGGTTTAGATGTTCATGATCCAGGAACTTATGGACCATTAAGAGAAAATAGTGTTATTACTGTAGAACCAGGAATTTATATTCCAGAAGGTAGTCCTTGCGATAAAAAGTGGTGGACAATTGCTGTTAGAATTGAAGACGATATTTTAATTACCAAAAATGGACCAGTAAATTTAAGTGTTGATGCACCTAGAAAAGCCGATGAAATAGAAGATTTAATGGCGCTACCAAGTCCTTTGGATGCTTTTAAATTACCGCATTTAGATTGAAAAGTTATTTAAAATAAGTTTGTTAGGTATAACGTATTAAAATATCTTCGTGAATCTTAAAATAACGCTATGAAACTTTTTTCAAAAGAACAAATATATCAAGGACACGTTTTTTCTGCAAAATCCCAAAACATTGCTTCGGCAGAATTAATGGAACGTGCAGGAATTCAAATATTTAATTGGTTACATATAAGAATGCAAGGTGCGCAAGTACCAATTCATATTTTTTGTGGAATAGGAGATAATGGTGGAAATGGTTTAGTAGTTGCAAGACAACTAATTACTCACGGTTATAACGTAAAAACATATATTGTTAATCATAGTAAAACAAGATCTAAAGATTTTTTAGATAATTATGATCGTATAAAAAATACAACTAAAGATTGGCCAACTTTATTAAACGATGATAAATCATTTCCAGAAATAGATCCAAATGATATTATTGTGGATGCTATTTTTGGTACAGGTTTAAATAGAGATGTTGATAATTGGATTGTTAATTTGTTTAAACATTTTAGAGATCAAAAAGCATTTACACTTTCTATAGATATTCCATCTGGACTAAGTACAGATAAAGCGCCAATAAATCCTGAAGCTGTTGTAAATGCAGGTTATACATTAAGCTTCCAGTCGCCTAAACTTGTCTTTTTTCTTCCTGAAACCGCAAAATACACAGTGCAGTGGGAAGCTTTAGATATTGGGATTGATCCTCAATTTTTATTAGAAACAGATGTTGATGTAGAATTAATTGGTAAAAATGAAGTTCTACCTCTTTACAAACCAAGAGAAAAATTTTCAAACAAAGGTAATTTTGGTCACGCTTATATAATTGGAGGAAGTTTTGGTAAAATGGGAGCAGTAACTTTAGCTAGTCGATCTGCTTTACTAAGTGGCGCAGGAAAAGTATCTGCATACATTCCAAAGTGTGGTTATACTATTTTACAAGCTGCTTTTCCAGAAGCAATGGTAGAATGTGATATAAATGAAGATTTTATTACTGATATTAAAACAGAAGTAGAACCAACAGTAATTGGTTTAGGTATTGGATTAGGTTTAAAACCTGAAACTATAAAAGCATTAAAAAAATTCTTAAAAGAAAATAAAAGACCTTTAGTTTTAGATGCTGATGTTATTATTATTTTAGGCAAACATAAAGAATTATTAAAACTCTTACCAGAAAGTACTGTGTTAACACCACATCCAAAAGAATTAGAGCATTTAATAGGCGAGTGGACTGATGATTTTGATAAACTAAATAAGACAAAAGCATTCTGTGAAACCTATAAAGTAATTGTTGTAATTAAAGGTTTTAATACAATAACTGTTTATAATAAAAAACTATTTATAAATACAACCGGAAACCCTGGTTTAGCAACTGCAGGAACTGGATATGTTTTAACAGGTCTGATAACTGGATTAATAGCTCAAGAGTATAATCCTTTGGAAGCTGCTTTATTTGGAGTGTATTTACATGGCAAATCTGCAGATATTATGGTTGAAGATACCGGTTATCAAAGTTTAATTGCAAGTCATGTAATTGAAGGTGTTCCTTTAGCATATTTAGATTTATTTAAGCAGCCAGAACAACCTGAGGTAGAAGAGGTTGAAAATGAAAATAATTAATTAAATTAATCATATAAAAAAAGCGACCAAATGGTCGCTTTTTTTATTGTGATAATAAGAAATATTTTAAATGCTTAATTCGTTAAATAAAGCTTTAAGTTTTGGGCTTGATGGTCTAGGAGCATCAGCATTAACAACATTACCGTTTGGATCTATTAAAATAAAACGAGGAATTCCTCTAACATTAAATTTAGTTACAAAATCAGATTTCCAAGCTTTATCAGACATTAATTGAATACCACCTAACTCTTTTTCTTTTATCATGTTTCTCCAACCTTCTTTAGCTAATTCCATAGATTTACCTTTAAAACCTCTACCGTTATCTACAGAAATACTAACAAATTCAATATTTTTATCATGATATTCTTCTTCAACTTCTTTCAAGAAAGGAATTTCTGCTTTACAAGGCCCACACCAAGTTGCCCATAAATCTACATAAACATATTTACCTCTTAAGTTTTTTAAAGATGTTGTTCCTCCTTTATAGTTCTCATAGTTAACAAAATCTGGAGAAGGCTTTCCTATAAAAGGAGCAAATTGTGCAGCTCTTTCAGCTATTTGTTTTTTATAACCATCATAAGATTTTTGCATATCATCCATAAAGCTTTCAACACCTTTAGTCTCATCAGCTAATAATGTAGAATCTATTGTTTTATTACTATCAACAAACGTTTTTAATTTTGCTTGTATTTCAGTTATAGAAGTTTTAAAATCTGCAGGTTCCATATCCATTAAACTTGGTGGAAATAGATTTTCTTGCATTAAAGCCTTTTCAGCTAAGAAATTACTTGATTCCGAACCATTACCTGTGTAAGCAATAGATTCATCAAACTCTTGTGCATTTAAAGATAAATCTAGTTCATAACCATTTTGTAAATACAAACTTGAAGATTCTCCTCCATCATAAAAAGAGTAAATACCTGGAGTGGCAATTTTAAAAGTGTCTTTAAAAGTTCCGTCCTTAGCTACTTTTATAGTTTTAGAGAAGTCTCTTCCTTGATAAACAAAAAGAGAATCACTATTTTGGTTTTTAATTTTCCCAGAAAATGTTACATAATCTTTAACTGGTTCTGGAGCTTGTTTACAGCTAAATACAGCAGCAATAGATAGGCAGGCTATTAGTTTTTTCATTTTAAAATATATTTAGTTTTCTCAAATTTAATATTATATTATTTAATGTTATAATATTTTCATATTTATTAATAAAATCTTGCATATACAATTTACTATTCTCATTTTTGACCTACTTATTTTAATACTATTATGAATAACACACATATTATTAGTTCTGAATTATTAGATTTTAGTACTATATCTTCTATTATAAATCAAAATAAAACTCTAGAGTTTTCTAAAGCATCAATAAATGCTATAGAAAAATGTAGAACGTATTTAGACGAGAAACTTAAGAATAACAATAGACCTATTTATGGAATAAATACAGGTTTTGGTTCTTTATATGATGTTGGAATATCTTCGGAGAATTTAACGAAGCTACAAGAGAATTTAGTAATGTCTCATGCTTGTGGAACAGGAAATAAAGTACCAGACAATATTGTTAAACTAATGCTATTACTTAAAATACAAGCATTAAGTTATGGACATTCTGGAGTTCAGTTAGAAACTGTAGAACGTTTAATTGCGTTTTATAATAATAATATTTTTCCTGTTATATATACTCAAGGATCTTTAGGAGCTTCAGGAGATTTAAGTCCTTTAGCACATTTAGCTTTACCTTTAATTGGAAAAGGGAAAGTTGTTTTTAAAGGAAAAGAAATTTCAGGAGAATTACTTTTAAAAGAGTTTAATTGGAACCCAATTACACTTAAATCTAAAGAAGGATTAGCTTTATTAAATGGAACGCAGTTTATGAGTGCTTATGGTGTACATTCTATTTTAAAATCTAAAAAATTATCTTATTTAGCCGATTTAATTGGAAGTACATCTTTAGATGCTTTTGATG
>NZ_JBELDZ010000049.1:0-18782 GCF_042094015.1 Aurantibacter sp.
TTGTTGCAAGACAATTTATTTTTAGAATGCGTGAGTTTGAACAAATGGAAATGCAGTTTTTTATTAAACCAGGAACACAAATGGAATGGTACGATTTCTGGAAAGAAAATCGTTTAAAATGGCATAAATCTTTAGGTTTAGGCGCTGATAATTATCGTTTTCATGATCACGAAAAATTAGCACATTATGCAGATGCTGCATCTGATATTGAGTTTAAATTTCCATTTGGATTTAAAGAATTAGAAGGAATTCATTCTCGTACAGATTTCGATTTAAAAGCGCACGAGGAACATTCTGGTAAGAAATTACAATACTTTGATCACGAAGAAAACAAGAGTTACACACCTTACGTGTTAGAAACTTCTATTGGTTTAGATCGTATGTTTTTAGCTGTATTTTCTAGCTCTTTAATGGAAGAAGAATTAGAGAATAATACAACAAGAACGGTTTTAAAATTACCAGCAGTTTTAGCACCAACAAAAGCAGCTATTTTCCCATTAATTAAAAGAGATGGGTTACCAGAAATAGCAAAGCAAATTGTTGAAGATTTAAAATGGGATTTCAATGTAACATACGATGAGAAAGATGCAGTAGGAAAACGTTACAGACGTCAAGATGCAGCAGGAACTCCATTTTGTATTACAGTGGATCATGATACTATTGAAGACAAAACCGTTACTATTAGACATAGAGATACTATGGAGCAAAAACGTGTTGCTATAGCAGATTTAAAAGCTATTATTGCTCAAGAAGTAGATGTAAAACATTGGTTACAGAAAATGTAGGTTATTAATGCGATAATTTGAAAGTGTAGCAATTGAGTAAATAAAAAAAGTCCCAAAACTGAAATTCAGTTTTGGGACTTTTTTTATAAGAATAAGTTGTCTAAAAACTAACGTCTATAAACCATTTACTAGTTAAAAGTAAACTCTGTACATGTTTTAGAATATGCATGTTGGATTACTAATTTAACTGCAGCTTTACCTTCTAAAGCGTTACCAATTAATTCTTTTCCGTTATAAACATTTCCGTTTTCTTTCCAGATAAAAGTTTTATTATTATCTCCTCTGTTTACAATAGCACGTTCGCCTTGAGATTTTCCAATTCTAAAAGATTGAAATTCTCTCTCATATTTTACGCCAGCTGGGTAATAAGTTTCTGAGTTATGGTAAGAATTTCCGTTAGAGAATATATAGCTTACACAGTTTCCAACTTCACTTTGTTCAGAAATTTTAACTGTATTAATCTGGATAATTTTCCAGTCGCCAACATATTTAGTTGCAATTAAATTAATTAGAATAGTTCCTTTTTCTGTAATTTGTCCGTCTATAGTAGAAACAAACTCTACAACGCCAGAAATAGTTCCTGCGTTATCTTTTTGAGATTCGTAAACAACATCTTTTAAAGTTAATTTAAAATTGTAATTATTGTCTTTTGCTTTTTCTTTTAGTTCAACTTTAGTTTCTTCTAAATTAGAATTAAATCTTTTTAAAGCACCAGCCAATCCAACATAAGTAGTGTTGTTATTAAACTTTTCGTGCATTAAATTAGTTAACTTAATAACACTTGTGCTATCGTTTAATGTGTTATTATATTGTATGTATGAATTTAATAAGGTTTTTACTGGCTTATCTTGTGCATAACTAGTAGTAAATGCAAGGCAAAATATAGCTAATGCTATACGTAAAGGAGCAAATTTTTTCATAAGTGGTAGTTTGTGTTTTTAAAATTTGCTACAATATATAAAAAAAGATGTTTTAAAACTACTTTACCTGTTTTATTAAAAATAAGCTTTTAATTGAATATTTCCTGTATGAATTGCTCTGCTAGTTTCCGTTTTTCTACCAAAGTAAGTGAAATTTAAATCTAAGTATTTGGTAATTTTCTTTTGAGCAATAACATTCCAAGTAAAGTTTTTACCTGGCTGTAACCCTTCTAGTAATTGATAACCAACGGGCGAGTTTGTGTTTCCAGAAAAGGTGTTGTTAATTACATTAAACTCACCACTTACAGTTCCTTTTATAGCGTCTTTTGGAGTTAGTCCAAAACTTAAACCATACTTATTTTGTTGTAAAGCTTCTGAATTACCAATAGTATTATTTTTGTTTAAGTATTGATAGAAGACATCAAAATGTGTGTTTTCGGTTAATAAGTAAGATAGTTTTGGAAAAAATGTTTCGCTATCAATATTAAAGTTTTTACTGCTAAAATTTTCACTTTCGCTAATACTATTACTTAAATTAGTCTCTATAGTAACTAACCAGCTATTTTTAATTTTATGATTAAAATTTAGAATGTGACTTGTTAATTCGTTTTCTATAAATCCAAAAGTTAAGGTGTTAGAAGCAGAATTGCTTAAATAGGAATAACTTGTAGTGTATTTTTGTTTTCCTCTATTATAAAATAAAGTGTTTCTAAAATTAAGTTGAAGACCTAAAAGTTCGTCTTCGTTTTTTCTAAATGGATTTAAGTTAAAATTATCTCCATTTCGTTCTGTTTTTTGATCTATTAAATAACTAGTTTGATTATAAAAATGGGATACAATTTTACTGATTTTTTTTTCTGAATTTACCCAGTTTCCTGGGTTTAATGTTAGGGTTTGACTTAATCTATTTTGGTGTGTCTTTAAGAAATTTTGATTAGGTAATAGCACTCTAATATATTCGCCTTGGTCTTGAAAAGGCGCTATTTCAAATTCTTCTAATTCTTGAATGTTATTAGTGTTATAATCTATCCAGACGTATGAGCCTTGACCTAATTCTACTTGAACATAGGTGTAGTCTTGCCTTGGAATAGAACCAGAGTTGGTTTCGAAAGTTGTATTACTTTGAATAAATCCTTTAAGGAATTTCTGATTATATTGTAATCTAGAGTTTAATGAGTTTTCAGAAGAAATAGTTGTGTCAGAATAATTTAACGTTCTGTAGTTTACAAATAAGCTTAGGTTAGTTTTTGAATTTTCTATTAATTTAGAGTCTATATAATAGGTGTTACTTTTGTTTACTTCTTCTAGCTTGTTGTTAACCAAACTATCGTTTACTCGATATTTGTATCCAACTTCTGCAAAAACACCAGTACTATCTCCAATTCCTGTAAAGGCATTATAAGCAATAAATCGCTGACTTAAATCTGTAAGTAATTTTGTGTCTTTTATTCTTTTTTTATTTTCTTCCGAAGAAAACCCAGCTCCAAACCATTTTTTTTCTAAACTATATACAGCTCTATTGTTAGTTCTAAAGAACCGTGATTCCGCATTAATTTCATCTGTATTTAAAAGACTTGTATTGGTGTTAATATTTAGATTTTTGTATTTGTAATTAGAGATTACACTGTGTTTACTTCCTTTAAAGTTATCTTCAAAGTCTAAATACTCAAATTTGTAGTTTAAATTAAGTTTGTCTTTTTTTGTCCAAATTAAGCCAGATGTTGCAAGTATTTGATCCCCCAAATTACTAACAACTTGGTTTCCTGTTGGTTGGTCTAAGTTCCAATTTCTATTAAATTCCACTTCATATAATCCTTCAATGTTTCTAAAATCCTTATCTATAAAATCCACATCTGTATAAACAGATAATAGATTTAGACTATCTTTTTTAATTAAGTTTCTGGTTAAGTTTAGTTTTCCAGCAAAGCCGTTATTGTTTTCATCATCTATATCAGAAAATAAGTTTAAATCATTTTTACTTGCAGCAATTTCAAACAGTGCTTTTGTTTTTTCACTAAATTTATAACTACCGTTTACAGTGGCGATTTGTAGTTTTGTAGGTGCAATAAGTTGTACAATTGGAGCGTAACTTCCTTGAGAAATACCAGAAACAGGAGCAACATATTCAAAAATATTAGAGATAGCATTAGAACTTGTTAAAATATAATCACCATTATTTTGTCCAACATCTGTAAAACGAACACTAAATAATTCATCATCAGGATTTGTAGAAAAAACATAAATAGTTTCTGTTCCAATTACGTCTTTTCTATATAAAATACGATTTTCGTTATAAGTTTCTGCAATTTCGGAATTTGTAGTCATAAGTGCTTGGTTGTCTCCAGCTTGACTTAAAATAGTAGCTTGTTCTGTACTTATATTTTGTTGTAAGGGATTATTTTTAGAATCATTTTCAGAATATACAGTAGCATAAACCTCTAGTTTTTCTCCTTTGTGTTCTCCACCTGCATAAACAACAAGTCTAGAATAATTACGTTCACTATATTGAAAATCTACATTAACTCGCATTTCTGAAGTTACAGGATAAGTAGAATTAAAAATTAGCTCTCCAGCATTATAATCTATAATATAATCTTTGTTTTCTCCTCTTTGTAATGCAATTCCGTTAACTGAAACTGTTTCGCTTCCAGAAACAATTAAAACAAATAATTCTCCATTTCCACCTTGTAATTTGTACGGACCTTGATTTCCTTCTTGTGCAGTAAATTGGTAGGTTTGAAATTGGCCTCTAACTAATGCGCCAGCAGCAAAAACCTTTGTCTCATTGGTTTCATTTTCAATGTTTGCAGACATTAGTAAACCTTGAACACGTTTATTAAAATTAGCAAAATAAGATGTGTTATTTTGGAGATCTATATCTCCAGCTCTAATAGACCATCTGTTAGTGTAAAGCTCTATGAAAATTTGATCAAATTCGTCTAAACGTTGCGAATAACCACTTTCTTGTAATGGAACATTAGCATCTTGAATACTTGCTCTTAAGGTAATTTTATCGTTTAGTTTTCCTGAGATTTGTAAATCTAATTCACTATTTAAAACAGAGTTTTGGTTGTTTCCCACGGTAACGCCTCTAGAAATACTTCCAGATGTATTTAATCCATCAAAAGGTTTAAATACTTTTTCTTCCGTAGGTTCTTGAAAACTATATAGCTTTTCTTGATTACTATTGTTTTCTACTATTAAATCAGTGTCTAAACCTCTATATATTCTAGTAATAAATTCAGGGTATTTTCTGTAACTTACAATTATACTATCAGAGTCAATAGTGTTTTTGAATTTTAATGTAGCGGTACTAAAATTAATGCTGTAGTTTGTGGAATCTATTGTTTTTCCACTTTTTGTAGTTATTTTAAATCGATATGGTGTAATACTAAAAGGTTCTATAGTTATAGAATCTGAAACAGCCATTTTTTTAGTACTCAAATCCTGTAAATCGTCTTGCGAAAAAGCAACACAACTTATAAAAAAAAGAATTATAAAAAGACAATATTTCATAGTGAGTAAACTGTATTTTTATAGAATTATTTCATAAAAAACAGTAAGTTTTATAGTGTAAAAGTAAAGCATTATTTACTTTAGCTAAAATTCATTTTAAAATTTCCTAATGAAAATTATTTCGTACAATGTAAATGGTATTAGAGCAGCTCTAAAAAAAGGGTTTATAGATTGGTTAAAAAGTGCTAACCCAGATGTATTGTGTTTACAAGAAATTAAAGCAAATAAAGAGCAATTAGATTTAAGTGTGTTTGAAGAAGCTGGTTATAAATATAACTATTGGTACTCGGCACAGAAAAAGGGATATAGTGGTGTGGCTATTTTAAGTAAAGTAAAACCAAATCACGTAGCGTATGGAACTGGAATAGAAGAGATGGATTTTGAAGGAAGAAATATTCGTGCAGATTTTGGCGATATTTCTGTAATGAGTATGTATTTACCAAGCGGAACAAATATTGAAAGACTAGAATTTAAGTTTGGATATATGGATTCGATTAAAACCTACTTAAAAGAATTAAGAGTAGAACATCCAAACTTAGTTGTTTGTGGCGATTATAATATTTGTCACGAAGCTATAGATATCCATAATCCAAAAATGAAAGGTGTTTCAGGTTTTTTACCAGAAGAACGCGAGTGGTTAACCCAATTTATAGATTCTGGTTTTACTGATTCTTTTCGTTTTATTCATCCCGAAAAACAAGAATTTAGTTGGTGGAGTTATAGAGCAAATTCTAGAGCGAACAATAAAGGTTGGCGATTAGATTACGCAATGGTTTCAGAAGCCTTAAAACCAAAAATAAAAAGAGCGCTTATTTTAACAGAAGCCAAGCACAGTGATCATTGTCCAATAGTAGTTGAAATAGAAAAATAAAATAAATTATGAAAAACAGAATAGTAACTTTTGCCTTGTCAAGTGTATTGTTAACAGCTTGTGTGTCTCCAAAAGTATATAAAGATTTAGAAAATAAATATGCAGATTTAAAAAAGGAAAATTCTAACCTAGCAGATGAGAATGCGGCTTTATTAAAAACAAAAAATGCTACATCTAACGACTTTATTAAGTTAAAATCTGAATATGATCAAGCAGTTGATACTAAGAATAAATTAGTAGCAGATTTAGCAGCAGCAAGAACAAATTATAAGACACTTAAGGAGTCTTATGATGCATTAGAGAAAAATAGTTCATCAGCTTTATCAGAAAACACTAAGAAGAACAAAGAGCTTTTAGCTCAATTAGAAGCTAAAGAAACTGCGCTAGCGTCAGAAAGTGCAAGATTAGAAACTTTAAAAGCGGAATTAGAAAGTAGGTCTAAACGAGTAGCAGAGCTAGAAAGTGTTATAGCAGCAAAAGACGCTTCTATGACAGAGCTAAAAAACTCAATTTCAAGTGCATTAACAGACTTTGAAGGTAAAGGATTAACTGTAGAACAACGAGATGGAAAGGTTTATGTTTCTATGGAAAATAAGTTGTTATTTAAACCAGGAAGTTGGTCTGTTGGTCAAGATGGTGCAAAAGCCGTTATGCAGTTAGGTGAAGTTTTAGCAGAAAACCCAGAAATTTCAGTTTTAATCGAAGGACATACAGATAATGATCCGTTTAAAGGATCGAATCAAATTTCAGGAAATTGGGATTTATCAACTAAAAGGGCTACAGCAATTGTAAATATTTTAGAAGAAAATAAGGCAATTAAAAGAGATAATCTTACAGCAGCAGGACGAGGAGAATTTGCTCCAATAGCAACTAACGAAACTCTAGAAGGAAAAGCAAAGAATAGACGTATAGAAGTTATACTAACTCCAAAATTAGATCAACTTTCAAGATTATTAGAGAAAAGATAATTACTTTTTTTGTGCAATTAAATTAGAAACAATTTTTTTCTTAAATATGAAATATACAACGCTACCGAATACAGATATAAAAGTAAGTAAGATTTGTTTGGGTTCTATGACATGGGGAAACCAAAACACGGAAGCAGAAGGACACGAGCAATTAGATTATGCATTAAGTCAAGGTGTTAATTTTGTTGATACTGCAGAATTATATCCTGTTCCAGCAACAGCAGAAACACAAGGAAGAACAAGTAAAATAATTGGTAGTTGGTTAAAAAATCAGAAAAGAGAAGATTTAATTATAGCATCAAAAATTGCTGGCCCAGGAGATTATACAGCGCATATTAGAACATCTGGTTTTTCTAAAGAAGCATTAAACGAAGCAGTAAATTCTGAGTTAAAACGTTTACAAACAGACTATATAGATTTATACCAATTGCATTGGCCAGAAAGAACAACCAACACTTTTGGCGTAAGGGATTATGTAAAGCAAAAAGAAGATGCTTGGCAAGATAACTTCCATATAGTTTTAGAGATATTAAACGATTTAGTGAAATCTGGAAAAATAAGAAACGTTGGTTTGAGTAACGAAAAAGCTTGGGGAACAATGCGTTATTTGAATGAAGCAGATAAAAATAAATTAATAAAACCTATAACAATTCAAAATGCGTATTCTTTATTAAATCGTGTTTACGAAGGTGATATGTCAGAGATTTCTCATAGAGAAAACATAGGTTTATTGGCCTATTCTCCAATGGCTTTTGGAGTTTTGTCAGGAAAATATATTAAAAATAAAGCAAGAGATAATTCAAGATTAAAACTATTTCCACGCTTTGCAAGATACAGTAGTGAACAATCTACAGAAGCTACTAAAATGTATTTAGAATTAGCAGAAAAGAATAATTTAACATTAGCACAAATGAGTTTAGCTTTTGTAAATCAAAGACCATTTATAACAAGTAATATTATTGGAGCAACAAGCTTAGAACAACTAAAAGAAAACCTTTCATCTATTGATGTAAATATATCGAAAGAATTATTAGGCGAAATAAATAAAATCCATAGTATTATACCCAATCCAGCACCATAGTAAAAGTGGCTTTAAAGCAAAAAAACGCGTTACTAATTTAGTAACGCGTTTTTATTTTTAATTAATGAGCTTGCCATCTTTATCAGAAAAATTATATTCTAGATAAGTAAATGCATCTCTTGGCGATATTTTCACCCATTTTTTATGTTCAAAAAACCACTTTGAACGGATAGACGGAAATCCTTTGGTTAAAAAGGCTGCAATAAAAGGATGCGTATTTAACGTAATCTTTTTATAACCTTTTTTTAATAATTGTTCAATTTCATGTTCAATTTTTTGCACTATTACTATTGGTGCTTCAATTTCTTGACCTTTGTCTCCATTAGGATTAGCTTCTCGCGTCTTAATGTTCATTTCTGGTCTTACACGTTGTCTTGTAATTTGTATTAGCCCAAATTTGCTTGGAGGCAATATTTTGTGCTTTGCTTTATCGTCTTTCATTTCTTCTCGTAAATGATCGAAAAGTTGTTTTCTATGTTCGGCAGTATTTAAGTCAATAAAATCGACTACAATAATTCCTCCCATATCTCTTAGACGTAATTGTCTTGCAACTTCGGTTGCAGAAATTAAGTTAACTTCTAAAGCTGTGTCTTCTTGAGAATTTGCTTTGTTAGAACGATTACCACTATTTACATCTACTACATGTAAAGCTTCTGTATGTTCTATTACAAGGTATGCTCCTCTTGCCATAGAAACTGTTTTACCAAAAGCAGTTTTAATTTGACGTTCAACACCATATTTTTCAAAAATTGGTGCTTTAGCATTGTAATGTTTAACAATTGATTCCTTTTTTGGTGCAATTGTTTGCACATAATCTTTTACTTGTTCAAATAGTTGTGCATCATCTACTTGAATTCCTGTAAAGGAGTCGTTAAATATGTCTCTTAAAATTGAAGAGGCTTTATTTAGCTCTCCTAATACTTTACTAGGATGGTTTGCTTTGTGTAATTTTTTACACATTGTATTCCATTTACCTAGTAAATTTTGTAAATCTTGATCTAATTCGGCAACTTTTTTGCCTTCCGCTACTGTTCTTACTATAACTCCAAACCCTTGTGGAGTTATACTTTTTACAAGTCTTTTTAAGCGATCTTTTTCTTTTTTATCTTCTATTTTTTGAGAAATAGAAATACGATTAGAAAAAGGCACTAAAACTATATATCTTCCAGCTATTGAAAGTTCTGAGCTTATTCTTGGCCCTTTAGAAGATATTGGTTCTTTTACAACTTGAACCAGTATAGATTGATTAGATTTTAAAACATCGCTAATAGTTCCGTCTTTAGCAATGTCTTGTTCAAATGGGAAATTTTTTAAAGAAAAATCTTTAAGTTTACCTGAGCTTACACTTTTAGTGAATTTTATAACTGATGAGATTTTAGGTCCTAAATCGTGGTAGTGTAAAAAGCCATCTTTTTCGAAGCCTACATATACAAATGCCGCGTTTAGTCCTGGAACAGCTTTGCGTACTTTAGCAATAAATATATCGCCAACAGCAAATTTGTTATCATCTTCATCTTTATGTAATTCAATAAGTTTTCCATCTTTTAATAAGGCAAAATCAACATGTTCCGGATTAGATCGAATAATCAATTCTTTTTCCATTTCGTTAATTTTTATCCATACAATTAAGTACAGATGGATTATACATTATTTCTTTCACAGGATGATTAAATCCAATGAGTTTCTACCTTAATTAAGGTTGTTAAATTAAGTAGAACTCTATTTCAAAGAACTGAGTTTTAATAAACCAAAAAAGTAGTCTTAACAACTACTTTTTTAATTTATTACTTTTTCTTGTGACGATTAGCGCGTCTTCTTTTCTTACGCTTGTGTGTCGCAACCTTGTGTCTTTTACGTTTTTTACCGCTTGGCATAAAATAGGTTTTTTAGATTAATAATTCGTTTTTACTTTACTTCTACGTTAGTTTTTACACCTTCTACAAATACTTTAGCAGGTTTAAACGCAGGTATATTATGTGCAGGAATTTTAATAGTCGTATTTTTTGAAATATTACGACCAGTTTTTTCTGCTCTAGTTTTAATTATAAAGCTTCCAAAACCTCTAAGGTAAACATTATCTCCAGCTTCTAAAGATGTTTTTACTTCATCCATAAAAGTTTCAACTGTAGCTTGCACGTCTCCTTTTTCTATTCCTAATTTTTCAGAAATTTTAGATACTAAATCTGCTTTAGTCATTTTATTGTAATTAAGTTACTAAATTTATAAGGCTTGCAAATATAGTCATTTAATATTCAATATTTCAAGCGTAATTCATTAAAATTTAAAGCAATAAAAGATTAATTTTGACTTTTATATTTTTAGCTATAAATGAATTTCTCAAAAAACTTAATTAACTGGTATTCAGTAAATAAAAGAAAACTTCCATGGAGAGAAACTCAAGACCCTTATTTTATTTGGTTGTCTGAAATTATATTACAGCAAACACAAGTAAAACAAGGTTGGCCATATTATACCGCTTTTACACTAAAATTCCCGACAGTTTTTGATTTAGCAGCTGCAAAAGAAGAAGACGTTTTAAATTTGTGGCAAGGCTTAGGCTATTATTCTAGAGCAAGAAATTTACATACATCAGCTAAGTATATAGTTGAGGTATTAAATGGTGTTTTTCCAAACACTTATGTTGATCTAAAAAAACTTAAAGGTGTTGGCGATTATACAGCAAGTGCTATTGCTTCTATTTGTTATAATGAAAAAACAGCTGTTGTAGATGGTAATGTTTACCGTGTTTTATCACGAATTTTTGGAATAGATACACCAATAAATAGCACTAATGGAATTAAAGAGTTTAAAGCTTTAGCTCAAGAGTTATTGGATAAGAAAAAACCAGCGGCTTTTAATCAGGCTATAATGGATTATGGCTCTCAGGTTTGTAAGCCAAAACAACCATTATGTGGTAAATGTGTATTTAACCCTAAATGTATTGCATTCAATAAAAACAAAGTAAATGTATTGCCTGTAAAACTAAAAAAAACAAAGATAACTACTAAGTTTTTTAATTTTTTAGTTGTTCTAAATGAAGATAATGTTGTTTTAGAAAAACGTATTGGAAAAGGAATATGGCAAAACTTATATCAGTTCCCATTATATATTACTTTGTCTGAAACTGAAACACCAGATGTGTCTTTACATATTAAGGATGAATTGCATCTTAATGATTTCGAATTATCACTTTATAATACCAAACCATTAATCCATAAGTTATCACATCAACATCTTCATACCAAGTTTTGGATTGTTAATACACAAGAAAAACTTAGTGAATCAATTAAAATAAATCAGTTACAAGATTTTCCTGTACCAGTGTTAATAGAGAATTTTATAAAAGCATTTAATTTTTAGCACGAACTTTTATTTTTTTTGTAACTTTATTAAATTGAAATGGTAGATTAGCAATTTAAATTAAAAAATTATGTCTGGAACTTTAAATAAAGTAATGCTTATAGGTCACTTAGGAGATGAGGTTAAGATGCATTATTTTGAAGGAGGAAATTGTGTTGGTCGTTTTCCTTTAGCGACTAATGAAAGTTATGTAAATAAGCAAACAAACGAACGTGTAACAAATACAGAATGGCATAATATTGTAGTAAGAAATAAAGCAGCAGAAATTTGTGAAAAGTATTTAACTAAGGGAGATAAAGTTTATGTAGAAGGTAGAATAAAATCAAGAAAATGGCAAGATAATGCAGGTGTAGAAAGATATTCTTCAGAAATTCAAGTTACAGATTTTACGTTTTTAAGTACCAAAAGAGATTCTCAAAACATACAGAATCAAGCCGAAACACCAAAACCTGATGCAAAAACACTTTCGGATAAACCAGAAAAAGACGATTTACCTTTTTAATTAAAAAAAATAACATTGGATCCTGAACCCACACGATTATTATTATCATTTTTAACTATTGATTTCTCTGTGTTTACAGATGTTTTTAGTTTTATATTACTTTTTGTTTTATTATTATTTTCAGCTTTAATATCTGGGGCAGAAGTAGCATTTTTTTCTTTATCCAAATCAGTTTTAGAAGAGGAGCAAACAGATAAGCGTATAGTTATAGTATCTAAACTTTTAGAACGTCCAAAAAAATTATTAGCAACCATTTTAGTTGCAAATAATTTTATAAATATTGCTGTAGTAATTCTTTTTGCTTTTTTAGGAGATATTATATTTTCAGGCATTACATCTGATGTATTAAAATTTATTCTTGAAGTTGTTTTAATTACATTTTTAATATTGCTTTTTGGAGAAATTTTACCAAAAATTTACGCGAGTAGAAATAACGTAAAATTCGCAAAATTTATGGCATATCCTCTAAGAGTTTTAGATATGGTGTTTTCACCATTAAGTATGCCAATGCGCGCAATAACTATTGGTATTCACAACAAATTAGGAAAACAAAGAGTTAATTTAAGTGTAGATCAATTATCTCAAGCTTTAGAATTAACAAGTGATGAAGATACAACAGATGAAGAACAGAAGATTCTTCAAGGCATTGTGTCCTTTGGAAATACAGATACTAGCCAAGTTATGCAGCCAAGAATAGATATTTTTGCATTAAACATAACTGAATCATTTCAGGATATTTTGCCAAAACTAATAGAAAAAGGCTATTCTAGAATTCCAGTTTACGAAGATAATGTAGATCAAATTAAAGGAATTCTTTATGTTAAAGATTTATTACCTCATAATAATCAAGATGCATTTGATTGGACTACACTTTTAAGAGCTCCATTTTTTGTCCCAGAAAATAAAAAGCTAGACGATTTAATGTCTGAATTTCAAGAAAGAAAAGTTCATTTAGCAGTTGTTGTAGATGAATATGGAGGAACATCTGGATTAATTTCTTTAGAAGATGTTATTGAAGAAATTGTTGGAGATATTAGCGATGAGTTTGATGATGAAGATCTAGTATATTCTAAGTTAGACGATAAAAATTATGTTTTTGAGGCAAAAACAGCTTTAAAAGATTTTTATAGAGTTATAAAGCTAGAAGATGAAACTGTTTTTGAAAGCCAAAAAGGAGAAGCAGAAACCTTAGCAGGTTTAATATTAGAGATTTCAGGAAAATTTCCAAAACGCAATAGTAAAATAAATTTCGAGAATTACGTTTTTACTATAGAAGCTTTAGATAAAAAAAGAATAAAGCGCTTAAAAGTAACTTTACCATAATATAGTATGTATAGAATTTTAACATTCTTTTTATTGTCTTTTTTAGTGGCATGTCAAGAAGACATCACTCCAAAACCAAAAGCACAATTAAGATTAAGCTATCCTGATGCAACTTATAAAACTAAAGATGCTAATTTGCCTTTTAATTTTGATATTAATACGTTTTCGGATACTTTAAAAATTTCAAAAATTAGAGGAGACAAAGAAAGTATTGCCGTAAATATTGAGTATCCTAGATTAAAAGGAACTATTTATTTAACATACAAACCTGTAAATAAATCCGCAGAAAACTTAAAAAAATATTTAATAGACGCTCAAAATTTCACACAAGAGCATACCAAAAAAGCAGATGATATTGTTGAACAACCTTATATAAATAAAGAACGTAAAGTATATGGAATGTTTTACGAGGTTGGAGGAAATGCTGCATCTCAATCACAATTTTATGTAACGGATAGTACAAATCATTTTTTAACAGGTTCTTTGTATTTTTATGCAAAACCTAATTACGATTCTATTTTACCAGCAGCGCACTATTTAAAGAATGATATCCAAAAATTAATGGAAACTATTACTTGGAAATAATCTAAATTTATGATGAATTGGGAGCAACTTTTATCTCTTAAAAGACAAGGCGATAAAAACAAACGTTTAAGAAAAGAACAAGACGAAACTCGTTTAGGCTTTGAGGTAGATTATGACCGTGTTATTTTCTCTACAGAATTCAGAAGTTTACAAGATAAAACCCAGGTTATACCATTATCTAAAACAGACTTTGTTCATACACGTCTAACACATAGTTTAGAAGTAAGTGTTGTAGGTAGGTCTTTGGGTAGATTAGTTGGTAAGAAAATATTAGAAAAACATCCTAATTTAAAAAACGCATTAGGTTATCAAGCAAACGATTTTGGAGCTATAGTAGCATCTGCTGCTTTAGCACATGACATTGGAAATCCACCTTTTGGACATTCTGGAGAAAAAGCAATTGGAGAATTTTTTAAGACAGGAGAAGGACTTAAGTATAAAGATCAACTTACAGATAAAGAATATCAAGATTTATGTGATTTTGAAGGCAATGCTAATGGCTTAAAAATTGTAACACAATCACGTCAAGGTAGAGAAGGTGGATTAAGATTAAGCTACGCAACATTAGGCGCATTTACAAAATATCCCAAAGAATCTTTGCCTAAAAAGCCTACAAATGCTATATCAGATAAAAAATATGGTTTTTTTCAATCTGAAAAAGAATCTTTTGTAGAAATAGCTTCAGAGTTAGGTATGATTAAAAGAGGTAAAGATCAAGATGTAAGTTTTTCACGTCATCCTTTAGCTTTTTTAGTTGAAGCTGCGGATGATATTTGCTATACAATTATAGATTTTGAAGATGGAATAAACCTTGGATTAATTCCTGAAGAATACGCTTTAGAGTATTTAATAAACTTAGTTAGAGGCACCATAAATAAAGAAAAATACGCACAATTACAGAATACACAAGATCGACTAAGTTACTTAAGAGCTTTAGCAATAAACACTTTAATTAATGAAGCAGCTCAAATTTTTATAGCTAACGAAGAAGTTATCTTAAAGGGTGAATTTAACATTTCGTTATTAGATAAGAGTAAATACGAAGCTCAAATTAATGATATTATAAATCTAAGTGTCGAAAAAGTTTATAGATGTCAGGATGTTATTGACAAGGAGATTGTAGGTTACGAGGTTATTAAAACCTTATTAAGTAGATATACTGAAGCAGTAAACAACCAATATCTTGATAATAATTCAGCTTATGATAAATTATTAGTTCAGAATCTGCCTTCTACTATAGATTTTCAAAATAGTTCTCTTTATAAAAGACTATTAAGTGTATCTCATTTTATTTCTCTTTTATCCGACACTAAAGCTATATTACATTTCAACAGGTTAAAAGGTGTCTTTTAGTATTTGATTGTTAAATTATTCGGTATTTTTTTATTATAATAACAATAAGTGTTATCTTCACGTTCGAATTTAACGACCAAAAAACTATGAAAAAGAGTTACTTACTATTGGTTTTTGCTTTAGTATCTTATTGTGTTAGTGCACAGTATTATGATAAATCAATTAAACCTACTAATTTAGAAAAGATTCAAACCGTATTGAATCAAGAGATGAAGGCAAAATATCAGGAATCTGATTTAGACTCTTGGATTATTCAAAGTGATGCGTCTTCAAGAAATAAAGATGCATGGTATTATTATTTAGTTCAGACTCATAATAATATAATTGTAAGAAATACAATTACGAATATTTTAGTTTCTGAAGATAATATAAGTATAAACAACACCAGATTTATCCAAGATTTAGAATCAAAAATAAACATTCAGAGTCCAACTTTAAGTCCTTATTTAGCAGCTAAAAAAGCTTTAGCTTATCACAGTTTAAACGAAGACTTAGAGTCAAATGTTTTAGAATTTGATAAAGAAAAAGGAGTTTATACGTTTAAAAAAACTAACGATTTGCAAAGTGACATTAAAGTTCATTTAGTGTATGAGCCAACTTCAAATAACGAAGTTGTTTTAACTTGGAATGTTAATTTAGATTTTAGAGATGGTTCACATTGGTGGAATACAAGAATAAACGCAACAACAGGAGAATTTGTAAATCAAAATGATTGGGTGGTGTCTTGTAGTTTTTCAAACGATAAAAAGCATAACCACAGTTTTAATGAAAAAAAGGCAAAAAAAGTAGATTTTATTTCTTCAGTCTTTAAAGGTAAAAAAGCAGAGATGGCACTTGCTAGCTCATATAGAGTTTTGCCTTATTATACAGAAAGTCCCAACCATGGTGATTTCGAATTAATTGTAAATCCAGATGATGCAATTGCATCTCCAAATGGTTGGCATAACGATGGTAGTTCTTATACTTCTACAAGAGGGAATAATGTTATTGCAAGAGATGACCAAAATGGTAACAATGGAAATGGTCCTTTAACGAATCAAAGTTCGGCTGGGTTAATTTTTGATTATGCTTATGGAGGACCAAGTGTAGCTGCAAGTACTTATATAGATGCAGCTGCTACACAACTATTTTATATGAGTAATGCTGTTCATGATATTTATTACAGATATGGTTTTGATGAAGCTTCGGGGAATTTCCAGGAATCTAATTTTGCAAATGGAGGTTCTGGTGGAGATCCTGTTGATGCAGATGTTCAAGATGGAAGTGGAGTAAATAATGCTAATTTCTCTACACCTGCAGATGGTGGAAATGGAAGAATGCAAATGTACTTATGGGATGTAGGAGCTTTTGACCCTAATGCTTTACCATTATTAACAATAAACAACACATTTTTAGCTGGAGATTATAATGCTAATGATAATGTTTTCGATCCTGGGAATATTCCGGCTACAGGTCAGACAGCTGATTTAGTGTTAGTAACAGATGATAATACAGGAGGAACAGCATCAACTGATGCAAACGATGGCTGTGGTTCAATTACTAATGCAGCAGCTTTAAACGGTAATATAGCCATAGTTAGACGTGGAGCATGTAGTTTTATACTAAAAGTTACAGAAGCAGAAGCAGCAGGAGCAATTGCTATATTGATTGTTAATAATGTTGCGGGAGAAATAAATATGAGCGGGGCAGATGCCTCAATTTCAATTCCAGCATATAGTATTAATCAAGCAGATGGAGATGCAATTATAGCTGAGATGGCTAATTCTACTATAAATGCAACGTTTAATGCTCCAACGACTCCTCCACCATTTGTAAATATTGATGGGGATTTTGATAACGGTGTTGTTGGTCATGAATATGGTCATGGAATTAATATTAGATTAGTAGGAGGTAGGTTTAACTCGGGTTGTGTAAATGATACAGAATCAATGGGAGAAGGCTGGGGAGATTTTATTGGTAAAATAATTCAACTTCGAAATGTAGATAATGGAATAATAACAAATGGTACAGGAACTTTTGTTGTTGGTCAAGCAACAGATGGGCAAGGAATAAGACCTGCACCATATTCAGGAGATATTGCAAGCAATCCAATGACCTATGAAACTTTAATAAATGACCCTACAAATGCAACGTATACTGTTCCTCATGGTGTTGGTTCAGTTTGGGCAGGTATTTTATGGGATATGACATGGGATTTAATAGCTGTACATGGTTTTACGGATGATATTTATGATTCAAATGGAGATTTTGGTAATACTATAGCTTTAAATTTAGTAGTTGAAGGGATGAAATTAACAGCTTGTGATCCTGGTTTTGTAGATGGTAGGGATGCGATACTAGATGCTGATGATGTTCTTTATGGTAATGGAGTTGCTGGTTCTAGAACAGGTGCTAATAGATGTATTATTTATAGTGCATTTGCTAGGAGAGGTGTTGGATTAAGTGCAAATCAAGCGACAACAGGATCTACTTCTGATGGGACTGCTGCGTATAATTTGCCAGCAACTTGTTCACCAAATTTCTTAATAGACAATGGTGATGATGGATTTAATGAAATTTGTGAAGACACAACATCTACCGTTTACGATTTCGTGTTTTATGAGCAAAACGCTTATGACACTGATACGGCATTCGTAGCTTCAGGATTGCCAGCAGGTGCATCTGCAACTTTTTCGCCAGCAACAATGAAAGATACTGGTTTGTTTTCAATGATTGTTACAGGGATACCAGCAGGAACAACAGGAACATTTCCTATTTCTATAACTCCAGGAGGAGATGCAGCTAAGGCAAAATCTGTAAGTTTAGTAATTAACCCTACAAATCCAGACCTTACAGATGGAGATACTGAGTTTTCTATTGATTCTGCAGCATTTACTTCTTTTTCTAATGGAGGAAACATAGAGTTTTTACCAGGTTCGGATCTAGATTTAAGATTGCCAGCATCAGCATTTGATGGTACTTTGATATGGACTGGTCCAGACGCAACAACATACACTACTAATTCATTAAGTTTTAATGCTGTAGCAGATAATGATCCTGCAGTAGAAGGGTCGTGGACAGTTCAGGCTAGTTTTACAAATGACTGTGGCTCTAGTTTAGCACCACAAGCAATTAATTTTACCGTTAATGTTAATGCTACTTTAAGTGTTCAAGACAACGTATTTGATGAATTTAAAGTGTTTCCTAATCCAACAAATGGAATTGTAACTATTTCTGGGTTAAATAAATCAAATACATTAAATATACAATTAATTGATATTTCGGGAAGAGTTATTTATACTAAGAACTTAAAAACGATTAATCAAAATAAAACTGAATTAGATATGTCAGATTTATCTACAGGTACTTATTTTATTCAAATTGAAACTGATATAAATAAGACGGTTAAAAAGATAATTAAAAGATAAGTTTTTAACTAATCTGTATACTAAAAAAGCAACTCTAATATTAGGGTTGCTTTTTTATTACATAGATTTAATTTTAGCAGCTATTTTTTGTGGAGATAAACCAATAAGGTC